>CAYUBC010000062.1:7098-7524 GCA_964442885.1 uncultured bacterium
CCCCCAGGGAGAGGGGTTGGGGGTGAGGGCTCAGGGCTTAGGCCGAGGGGGATGGTGGGCAGTGCCCACCCTACGGTTCATAGGGTGGCTGACCTTGAAGCGGAGAACTTCTTTTCTGAGAACGTCCTGATTTGGTCGATGGGATAGCTTAGCCCGGGAACTCATGGCGAAGTCTGCTCATCTGATTGTCCTAAGCCCGCTTGTCGGGCTTTGTTTTTGCTGTGGTGATGTCTAACGCATGCCTCTGCCGCTAATTGTGCCGGATATGCCCCCTGCCGCTGAGCAGCGGATTGTAGCGATGGAGGCAACCCTGCCACCGGGAGCGCATCAGCGCCCCTCCTTAGAACCTGCTTCAGAAGTGTATGGCGCAGCTCACCTGAAGCTCGACTCGGCGGCGACCCCAGCTCCAGCCCGATCGTCCCTCTT
>CAYUBC010000062.1:7534-12008 GCA_964442885.1 uncultured bacterium
CAGTGCCAACTGCGCCGTTGGGACAATCCGCCCCTCCTCTGACCGTGCCCCTGGGTGCTGACACCAACGGTATCCAGTCGGCAGAACAACCCGCCGCCGCAACCCCGGCTACTGACCCTGCATCGGCCAACGGGGTGGACTCTGGCCGCCCATCCTCAGAACCGTTGAACGAAGACGCTGAGGAATCCCCAGAGGCTAGCGCTGCCGTTGTGTTGCGAGCCGACCAGCAGATCTATGAACCGGAGCGGCAAATCGTTACCGCCACGGGCAATGTGCTGGTGCAGTTTGGCGATGGTCAACTGGCCGCCGAACGGTTGTGGCTGAATCTCAACCATCGCCACATGAGGGCTGAGGGCGATGTGTTCTTTAACCGCAACCAGCAAATTATCGAAGGGGATAGCGCTACCTACAACCTGCTGCAAGGTGCTGGCACGCTGACCGATGGCCGAGGCACCCTGCAGGTGTCTACCCTGACGGAGGATTTTTCTCCTACCTTCCCGAACGACTTAGCCAGTAGCGATATCGCTATCGACTATCGCTTGCAGGAACAGGGTTCGATTTCCCAGGTCACCAGCCCTGGTGGTCTGTCCCTTACCACCGATGCCCGCCAGCGCTTGGTGACGGGGGAACAGCGGGATCTGCGGCGACTGCGGTTTGAGGCCAGCCAGATCGCCTTTGATGCCGATGGCTGGTATGGCGACAATGTGCGCATCACCAACGATCCCTTTTCGCCGCCGGAGTTGGAGTTTCGCGGCAACCGAGTGGAGCTGATCCCCCTCAATGAAGAGGAAGACGAACTCTGTATTGATAATCCCCGTTTTGTCTTCGACCAGGGCTTCACAATTCCCGTGTTCAGGCGCTGCTACACCCTACAGCGGGGCCGTCTGCCCGCCGACGCCTTTAACCCGTTACCCACCAACATTGGCATTGATGGGCGCGATCGCAGTGGCCTTTTCATTGAGCGGGAGTTTACGGCGGTTTCATCGGGCGCCCTGCGATTAACGGTAACGCCTCAGTTCTACCTGTCGCGCTGGCTCAGTTCAGACCTGAATTTGATTGACCCCGCTAATTTTGGTGTGGTGGGTCGGCTACAGGGCAACCTGGGGCCGCGCACCTCCTTCAACGGTCGCCTGAGTATACCGGGGCTGGATTTGCAGAATTTTACCGAGCGGGTACGCGCAAACTTTCGCACCCAGCGGTTAATTGGCACCCACCGACTGAATTTGGAGTACACCTATCGCGATCGCCTGTTCAATGGTTCGCTGGGTTTTCAAGATGTGCAAACCAGCGCTGGCGTCCTGCTGGAATCTCCGGTAATTCCCCTGGGTAATTCGCAAATTAACCTCAGCTACCAGGCCTCGGGGCAGTTTGTCACCGCCAACACCGACCGAGTCGATTTGCTCAATCCAGGAGAATTCCTGGGGCTGACCAGTCTGTTTCGCTTTCAGGGTTCTGTCGATCTAAACCGAGGCTTTTTACTCTGGCAGGGACAGCCCAGGCCCAGCACCCCCACCGAAGGATTGCGCTTTTCACCCCGGCCCATTGTTCCTTCCCTGGTATTAGTCGCTGGCCTGCGCGGGGTTGCCACTTACTACACCAGCAACGATGTGCAGGAATCCCTGGAGGCCAGAGTGTCTTTAGCCGGTGAACTGGGTCACCTGGTGCGCGACTACTTCGACTACACGCAGTTTAATATCGGCTTCTCCAGCAACATCATTGGGGGCGATGCCTCACCCTTTTTGTTTGACCGCGTGGTAGACCGCAACGTGCTGACTGGGGGCATTCTTCAGCAAATCTACGGCCCCATTCTGGCTGGGTTTCAAACTTCCATCAACGTGGAGAACGGTCGAGAAATTGACACCAACTTTATTTTGGAATATCGCCGCCGCACCTACGGCCTGCTGATCCGCTACAGCCCATTGCAAGAAACCGGGTTCCTGGGGTTCCGCCTCAGTGATTTTAACTGGACGGGCCGCACCGATCGCTTCGATGGCGCTGCCACCAATGACGATGTTCTGGTGGAATAGGGTTTGCGTAATCGTCAACCGTGCCCTGGCTTAAGGCACCAGCGGGCGACTTAGCGCCCCCCGTGGGCGGCGCTTAATCAAATTAGGATCCAACTGGGTGATGGCCTCCTCGCAGGAGCGAATCCGGGTTTGAGCTTCAAAAACATTGACCTGGTAAATCAGCTGGTTATCCCAATCCAGGGCGGTGAGCCAGCCGCTGCGGGGATGGTAGACCCCGGTATCAATATCCAGCCAGCCACAGCCTCCGACTACCTGGCCCGGTTCTACCGTGGGGAAGGTAAAGGTAATGGTGTGGCCAGTAATGATTAGCTTGTCCGAGAAAAAGGGAGTACGGCTGCTGTGAAAGGTTTCACGAATCCAGCACATTTCATAGCTGCTCTGTTCAGCTAGCGGTAAAGCCGGGTTCACCCCAGCGTGAACCAACCAGAGATCCCCCAGGTCAATGTAAAGCGGTAGTTGTCGAATCCAGGCCAGGTGCTCTTCTAGGGTGGCTGGGCAACCGCCGTAGCTAGTTAGGGTGGCCTGCCCACCGCTGTAGATCCAGCCGTGCAGGGTGGGTAAGTTCACCTTGCCGTCTACAAAGGCGTCTAAAAGCAACTGCTCGTGGTTGCCCTGCACACAGCCCGTGGCATGGCGGCGCACAAAATCAACCACCTCCGAGCTTTTGGGGCCTCGGTCAATTAAGTCACCCACGCAGTAGATCTGATCATCCCCATCGGGAGCCATCAACTCCCAGAGTTGTCTAAGACCGTCGTAGTGGCCGTGAATATCACCAATGAAAAGTCTTCGGGGCATGAAACAGCACATTGGAAGAACGGATTATATAGTCTATCAGCACCCGATTAAGGGCTTTAACCAGGCTGGTAGTGCCCCTGCTATACTTACGCCAGCATTGGAGCTAGTATGCCTTTCCTCATCGGGGAGGCTATCTGACTCCTTGAAATTACTTACATTGTTTAACAAAAGAAAGTGACAAAAAAATGACTCCGGTTCTCCAGGAGCCAGTCGTAATTTTTCCTTTTCAGGCATAATGAGGACTATTCTTGGGTTACCTGGTGCTATTTGATTAGGAGATCTTCGCTAATGCACGCTCCGCTTCGCCCCGTTCCGGCCTCGGTGTCTCATTCTCAGAAGCGTCGCGGGCGGCGACCTGTTTCACTACGACGCAAATTAGCGAGGCACACCCCTGTCTTTGAGATAGGCGCTCGTTTGGGTGTTAACGGGTTGCTTACGGTGGCGGCCCTGGGTGCTTTAAGTCATCTGGTTCCCTATATTCAGACTCAGGCTCAACAGTTAGCGCAGGTTAGCGAGGCCGTAGAAACCGCAGAAGCCTCTAATGCCAAGCTCAAATCGGAGTTTGGCCGCTATTTTGACCCGGCTCAGGCCAGTCGCTTAATGCAGGAGTACAGTGGCTACAAGTCACCCCAGGAGCGCCAGGTTGTGTGGACTGACCCTACCCGCCCCTAGCTTTACGCTGCTGTACACAGACATCATCGCGGCTCTAGCACTGCCAGCGCGCTACCCTGGCCCATTGCTCTAGTCAGCTAATTGACCAAATTGGCAAGACCCCTCATTCTAGAGTGGTTCTCGCTAGAGTTGCCCCGTTTCCCAAAGGAGACCCTATGAGCTATCGCATGGATCGCCGCGCCTACGCGGAAACCTATGGCCCCACGGTGGGCGATCGCATCCGCCTAGCCGACACTGAGCTGATCATCGAAGTCGAGCAGGACTTCACCACCTACGGCGACGAGGTCAAATTTGGTGGCGGCAAGGTAATTCGCGATGGCATGGGCCAATCACCCATTGGTCGGAACGCGGGGGCGGTGGACACGGTGATTACTAACGCCCTAATTCTGGACTGGTGGGGCATCGTCAAGGCCGATATTGGTCTCAAGGATGGCAGAATTCACAAAATTGGTAAGGCGGGCAACCCCTACATCCAGGATAATATCGACATTATCATTGGCCCCGGCACCGAGGTGGTCGCCGGGGAGGGCATGATTGTCACCGCCGGGGGCATTGACGCCCACATTCACTTCATTTGCCCCCAACAGATTGAGACGGCTATCGCCTCTGGCATTACTACCATGCTGGGGGGCGGCACCGGGCCAGCGACGGGCACCAATGCCACCACCTGCACGCCAGGAGCCTGGAATATCTGGCGGATGCTGCAAGCTTCTGACGCCTTCCCCATGAACTTGGGTTATATGGGCAAGGGCAACAGCTCCCTGCCGGAGGCCCTGGTGGAGCAGGTGAAGGCCGGAGCCATGGGCCTGAAGCTGCATGAGGACTGGGGCACCACCCCGGCGGTGATCGACACCTGCCTGGCGGTGGCTGACGAGTACGACGTGCAGGTCGCCATCCACACCGACACCCTCAACGAGGCGGGCTTTGTGGAAGACACCGTCGCCGCTTTCAAAAACCGGGTGATTCACACTTACCACACC
>CAYUBC010000063.1:0-11998 GCA_964442885.1 uncultured bacterium
GTGCTGGATTTAAGGCAAATACGGGAGAATCCGGAGCAGGTTCGGGTGACTCTAGGCAAGCGGGGGAACTACGACCTGGTGCCGCTGCTGGAGCTAGATCAGCAGCAGCGCAAGCTAGAAACGGCGCGATCGCAACTCCAGGCCCGCAGCAACGATATTGGCAAGCAGGTGGGCCAAACCATCAAAGCTGGGGCCGCCCCCAATGGCCCTGAAGTCGCCGCCCTCAAAGAAGAAGGCAACCGCGTCAAGGCCGAATTGCAAACCCTGGAACCCCAGGAGCGTGATCTTAAGGCGCAAATCGACGCTCTGCTGCTCTCGTTGCCCAACCTGCCCAGCAACTCGACCCCGGTAGGAGCCAACGAAACAGAGAATGTCGAGGTGCGTCGCTGGGGCGATGAGTACCTCCCCAAGCTGCCGGTGAAGCCCCACTGGGAGATTGGCGAAACCCTGGGCATTTTGGACTTTAAGCGGGCCGCAGAAAAAATTGCCCAGAGCCGCTTTGTGGCCTTAATGGGAGCCGGTGCGGCCCTGGAGCGGGCGCTGATTAGCTTCATGCTTGATCGCCACATCCAGGCGGGCTACCAGGAAGTGATGCCGCCCTACCTGATCAATTCCGCCGCCCTCACCGCATCGGGCCAACTGCCCAAGTTTGCCGACGAAAGCTTTCAGTGCCGCAATGACGATCTTTGGCTCACCCCTACCGCCGAGGTGCCCCTCACCAACCTTTACCGGGATGACATTCTCAACGCCGATCAGCTGCCCCTTCATTACTGCGCCTACACACCCTGCTTTCGGCGCGAGGCCGGTAGCTACGGCAAAGATACCCGTGGCCTGATTCGCCTGCACCAGTTCAACAAGGTGGAAATGTACAAATTCGTCCACCCCGACACCTCTTTTGAGGAGTTGGAAACCCTGGTCAAGGATGCCGAAGACATTCTGCAAAAGCTAAACCTACCCTACCGAGTGCTGGAACTCTGCACCGGCGACCTGGGCTTTTCCAGTTGCAAAACCTACGACCTGGAGGTGTGGATGCCCTCCTCCGAAACCTATCGAGAAATCTCCAGTTGCTCCAACTGTTTGGACTTCCAGGCCCGACGCGCCAACATTCGCTTTAAGGAAACGGGCCAGAAAGGGACGCAGTACGTCCATACCCTCAACGGGTCGGGCCTGGCCATTGGCCGCACCATGGCCGCCATTTTGGAAAACTACCAGGAAGCCAACGGCTCGGTGCGGGTGCCAAAGGTGCTGCAACCCTACCTGGGGCGCGAGTACTTATAGATAGGGAAAGTCCAATGGTGCTAACCATTAGCCAGGAATACATTCAACTGCCGCCAGGGAGTGAAGTAAGGCTGCATGAGCAGACCTGGGCCGACTACGAGGCACTGCTAACCAGCCGCCGTGAAGATGCGGCCATCAAAATTCGGTTCAATGGTCACAGGCAACAGATAACGCTCATGGCACCGATGGCCGGTCACGGTAGACGAATTGATATGTTGGTAGACCTGGTGAAAGCCCTACTCCGCCATCAGAGCCGTGATTGGGATAGCTCCCATCCCGTGACTCTGAAGCGGCGGCAAGAGGCTGGGGCAGAACCGGATGCCTGCTTTTACATCGAAAATTGGCAGGCCGTCTTGGGCAAAGATCGCATTGACCTGACTACGGATCCTCCACCCGATCTAGTCATTGAGATGGATATGACCTCGTTAACAGACTTGGAAGTTTATCAAGCCCTCGCCGTTCCAGAGGTCTGGGTTTACCGGCAGAAGCATTTGAGCATTTATGTGCTGACGGCTGAGGGCTATGAAAACCGCCCTAGCAGTCCTACGTTTCCCTCAGTGAAGGTTAAACATCTCTTGCCAAAGTACGTCGAAAGAGCCTGGGCCGCTGGCTCCAGCGTTGCCATGCGAGAGTTTGAACAGGTTCTAAACGCTCTGTAGTGCCGTAGGCTAGTGCTTTGTCAAAGCCAAATTTTAGGGTGAATTCATCAGCTTGGAGTCGGCGCTTCCGCCTTCTTACCTTCTTCCCCCTGCCTTACTATTCCAGCTATCTACAACTGGGCGGCTAGCTTTTTAAGAATTTGGGCTACTCGATAGAGGTTATTGTGCTCATCGGCCAGGAGTGTGAACTTGTTGGACAGCGCATACTGAGCCGGTTGGGAGCGCTGCACTTTGAGAAATAAAAAATCTTCCCCATTGGGGATTAGCCCATAGGTTTGGGCTTGAGGGCTGGGGCTACCCATCATGGCAGCCAGAGTTGGGGGGATAGCCTGTAGTACGCTGAAGCCAAAGTGCTTGGCTTCTACTAAGACTATCCAGAGCCGCTGTTGAATCACAATCACATCGATCCGGCCCTTAAGTACCTGGGCATCATTTTCAATAGCAATTTCGACGTAACGTTCGGCTTGAATCCGCAGCGGCGGATCACACAGTCCTAGCAGTTCTAGGAGAGGGGAAACCATGATCACATTGACCGTACCTTCAGAGATTGCCCCGTCGGCGGCATAGCTGAGGTAGCGGTCAATGTATTTGTCCAGCGCGGCTTTTTCATCAACCGTCAGAGGTGGCAAAGGCTCTAGCCATTCAGAGAAAAAAGCGCGATCGCTGGTGCGACTTAGCCCGAACCGCTGATGTGCCACCTCTAGATTAGTGATGGCATCAGTAACCGCAACGGCCTGCACCATGAGCACAGTATCCTTTGGCAAACACTCTAGGGCTAGCTTAACCTGAATCACCAGTTTTGCATTTCTACCACTTCCTCCGCCAGGCCGAAGGAGAGCGTCATCCCGGCCCCGCTGAGAGCGTTGACAACGGTAACGCCTAGTTCGGGCTGGGCGATGAACTCGGTTTTGCCAGGAAGTTTGGCGTAGATGCCGTGCCAGGTGGCGGCAATGTGAAAATCAGGGACGCGGGCAAAGCCTTTCAGGTAGGTGAGCACAAAGTCGTTGATGTCGGCGCGGTCGAAGGGGTCGAAGGTGAAGCCGTATTCGTGGGAGTCGCCTAAAATTAGCTCCCCCAGGCCGTTTTGAGACATCATCACGTGGATGTGCCAATCTACAGCGAAGGGCAAGTCTCGCTGAAAGCGCTGCTTGAGGGCAGGCAGCGCCGGGCAGTTGGCAAAGGCGGCATAGTGGGTGAGGGTAAGGCCGCCGCAGAGGGCCGGGCCGATGCGCCAACCGTTGGGCTGGGGGCCAGTCCGCATCATTTGTAGCTTGGCTTTAGTTATGCCGCTGGTGCGATACAGGTCAGGATAGAGCGTTTCAAAGTCAGCCCCAGAGCAAACCAGGATGTGATCTGCTGTCCAGGTTGCCCCATTCACCGTCAGGTGGGGATGGGCAATATCTGTTACCGTGGCCCCAAACTGAAACTCAACCTTGAACACCTCTCTAAGCACGTCAGGGATGACTTGAAGGGCCTCTCGTGGGTCAACAATGACTTCGGTTTCGCTCCAGAGCGCGCCAAGTAACCCGTCAGTGACAGCGGCAGGACTTTTTTCAGCCACTTCCCCGGCGGTGAGAAGCTGGACGGGATACCCCGCCGGGGTGGCCATAGTGAGAAATTCTTCAACGACTTGCAGTTCGTCCGCCTGGTAAAGCAGATGGAGAGAACCGACCGGGTCAGCAAAGAAGTTGCCCTGATCGGCCATGTCCAGCCAGATTTGTCGCGATCGCATCGCCCGCTCCCGCAGTGGCCCTGGCGGCTGCCCAATCGGCCAGACCATGCCAAAGTTGCGGATGGACGCGCCCACCGCCTGCTCACTGCGCTCAAAGACCGTGACCCGATGGCCCCGACGGGCCGCCGCCAGGGCATGGGCCAGGCCCACAATCCCGGCTCCAACTATGGCGATCTCTGTGGAATGGGTGGATGTCATGGCATTTACCTAGAACGGCTTGCTATAGGCCCAATGGTCATTGATTGAGCCAATCAACCAGTTTTGCTTGAAAGGCCACCAGGGACGTAAACAAGCCATCATTGGGATGCTCCGCCAGTTGCGCCTCAGCGTGGGTGCCGTTGGTAACGCCGCAGGTGTAGCGGCACCCGGCATGGCGACCCGCCGCCAGGTCAGAGGGGGTATCGCCAATAGCAATTACAGCTTTGGGATCGTTAACGCCCAGACGATACATGGCTTTCTGGATCATAAATGGAGCCGGGCGACCCTCGTTGCCATAAATTTCTGACGGGGTAACAGAGCACTGAATCAGGCTATCGGCTCCCCCAAGGTAGTGCTCATTCAACCCCCGCTCCCACCCCAGACGATGGAGAATGATGTCGGTAACCTCTCGGTAAAAACCGGTGGTGAGGGCAATGGCAATGGACTGGGCCTTTAGCCAGGCAAATAGCTCCAGGCAGCCCTCGGTGGGTGCTACGGGCTGGGTACGGTAGTGGGCTTCAAGGATGTGGCAAAAGCAGTCGTAGGACGCCTCGACTTTAGTGGCATAGTCGGCCTGGTCAGCCCCTAGCTGCTCTGCCCACAGAGTTTGAAACACGACTTTTTTGGGCAGGCCCATCATTGCGTTGACGCGGTCGGCGTCAGCGACCAGTCCGGTTTGCTGAGCCGCCTCAAAAAAACAATGCAGCACTTCGTTCTCATCCCGGACGGTGGTGCCAGCCATATCAAAAGCAATCAGTTGAATGTTGGGCATCAATAGACCTATCCCATTACCAACGCCTTTAACCTTAAACCTCCAACTTTAAGACCCCATAAACCCTAGGGCGTGTCATCAATTACAAAGGAAGCACTGTACATCCACTATCCGGCATAATGAAGCAAGACTAAGCACATGGCATCGCCGCAGGAAGGACAAAACAGGCATGACACGCTGGCATTGGGCGACTTGGCAGGGCACCCCGTTTCTAACCTGCGATCTGCTTCAGCCCTGGCCCCATGGATTTTTTACCCGCCAGTTTTGGCCCCAAGTACCAGAACTGCTCACCCCGGCCCTCGCTCCGGATGCTGCCGTGCAACGGGTTAAGCAGGTGCACGGCAACCGGGTGATGACACCTCAGAACCTAGCCGCTGCTACTGCCGCCGCCACCCTACCCGAGGCCGATGCCCTCCTGAGTGATGGCCCCGACCAGGCGTTGTGGGTTTGTTCTGCTGACTGCAACCCGGTGTTAATTGGCGATCGCGCTACCGGTCGCGCTGCCGCTATCCATGCCGGTTGGCGCGGCACAGCTCTGCAAATCGTGCCGCTCGCAGTGGCTAAGATGCAGGCCCAGGGCAGCCGACTTGAGGATCTGGTCGTGGCCATTGGCCCAGCCATTGCCGGGGAGGTCTACCAGGTCTCGATGGCGGTGGCCGCCGAGGTGGGGCGCACTCTCCAATCCGCTGAGAATCTGGATGATGAGACCCTGGTGTCTACCCTACAAGCTACAGAAACCTCGGCCTTTTTGGCTGACACAGCACCGGGCAAAGCGCGGCTCGATGTCAGGCAGGTCAATGTTGGGCAGTTACAGCGCCTGGGGCTTCAGCCTGAGCAGGTAGCGGTAGCGCCCCACTGCACCTTTCAAGAGCCTGAGCGGTTTTTCTCCTACCGCCGCACGGGCGACAAGCACGTTCAGTGGTCGGGAATTGTGAGCCAACTGTTCCAGTGATTCTACTGAAGCGGGAAACAAATTTGGTAATCTTTTAGTCGAAGGATAGGCGATGCTTAGAGGAAATTAGCTACAACATAGGTAATTGTTGCTTTAAGTTGCCGGTTTTTTGTTTAAGGATTCCGTAAATACTCGTAGGTTACGGATCTCAATGCCCACATCCAAGGACTAGGCTTTGTGAGAGGGCTAACGATACCAACTCGTGAGCTGTTTCTAAGGGCAGCCTTAAATGTCCTGATCAATCCGCTGGTAGCTGGGTTGACGACAAGAAACTAGGGGTGCAGTCAATACCGTGGATAGATGGCCATTAGGAGTGCTCACACGATGCAAAATTGGCTACGGTCAGGCGCTATAGCCCTGGGTTTAGCGACGGTGACAGGCTCAGTTCTGACACCAGGGATGGCGACAGCTAACGACTTCATTGAGTTGCGCAACGGCAATTCAATCTACCGCACCAACATCTTCACCTTCAGCGCCGATCAATCGTCCTGGTCGGTGGATGGGTTAGATCAGCAGTTTACCGACCAGTATTTTCTCAACTTTGGCAACAGCCCCACTCAGCGGGCTTTGGAACTCCAAGATTTGAGCCTGGTTTCATTGCTGCAACCTACAGAAAATCGCTTTCTAGCGGAATTTTCTACTGTGGGAAGTAGCCTTAACTTTTCCCTTGACTCATCGCTGCTGGGGTTTGCGGCTGGCAGTCGACGTTCCTACCGCGAAGATATTGTCACTATTTCCAATGCTGGCAGTTCAGCCATTGACGTTACCCTCTTCAGCTACATTGATTTTGACCTGCTGAATTTCGACGATCCGCTGCCGCTGCGCCTGGATGCCGAGAACGATACCACCTTCTTTGCCAACAATCTGCTGACCCAGACTGACCCAACCGGCACTAAGGCTACAGTAGCGGTCGATCAACTACCCACAGCAGTGCAGGTGGCGGAGTATCCCTTTCTGATCTCCCAGCTTAAGAACGAGCTGCGGCCTCAACTGGCGAATGTGCCAGGCCCGCTAACCAATGCGGATGGAGCCGCGGCCTTTCAGTTCGACCGCAGTTTGCAGCCCGGCAGTTCCATCTCTTTCCGATTCGTTAAGACAATTGAGCAAACGCCCGTATCTGAGCCGGTTCCAGAACCGGCTACGCTGCTGGCCTTAGGAGCCGTTGTGGGCGGAGGGTTGCTGCTGCGTCGGCGTTAGGGCGCTGTAGTCGGCAACGTCAGGGTCAACCGCACCTCCGTTGGGGGCTATGGCACTAGGGACACATCGCCGCCGTGGGCGCGGGTAATTTCTCTCGCCAGGCTGAGCCCCAGCCCCAGGCCATCGGTGGTGCGAGTCCGGGCCGGATCGCCTCGATAGAAGATGACCGGCCCGGTTCAGGCTAATCCGCTGTTAGCTCAAGGCTGAGAGGGAGAACGCCACGGTCGCGGCCATCGTGGTCAAAACTTGGCCGAAGCCGCCGCCCGGCTTGGTGTCACCGAAGCGGCGTTGAGAACCGCCCTGGGTTTGCCCGCCGAACCGCTAACCCGCTCTGACCTGGCTACTGCGGCGGCTGAACTCGGCGTTAGCGAAACCGAACTCCGCGAGGCCCTGCGCTCAGCCCATGATGGGTCTTGCCAGGGGCCAGGAGCCACGGCCATTTAGGTGGGTGAATCCATTACCATGATGGGGATGGATGGGCCAGGGCAGCGTCCTTTGCCCATCCGCCCAGCAGAAAAATACTGCAACTTGTTTACATTCCCCAGGGCCTTAACCCGCAGCGGGTAGGATCGGGGCACCCCCTGCGCCCTAAGGAGCCCGCCCCATGTTCCCTTGGCACAAATTACCGCTGCCTCTGGCGCTGCTGGAGCTGATTGGTTTCCGCAACCGCATGCGGCAGCAAAACCTTTACGATACCGAGATTTTACCGGGACAGGGTCGGCCCCAACCCGACCCCAGCCCAGACGGTCAGCACCTGGTCAGCCGTACCTCCGATGGCAGCTTTAACGATTTGCAGCAGCCCCGCATGGGCATGGTCAACACGCGCTTTGGCCGCAACGTGCCGCTGGATAAAACCCATGTTGAGCCGACCACTCTTTTCACCCCTAACCCCCGCGAGGTCAGCCGTGCCCTGCTGACGCGGGACCAGTTCATTCCAGCCACAACCTTGAATTTGCTGGCCGCCGCCTGGATTCAGTTTGAAACCCACGACTGGTTCTGGCACGGTCGTGGCGATGCCCACAAACGCTGGACGATTCCCCTGGCCACGGATGATCCCTGGCCCCAGGAGCACCGACCGATGGAGGTAGCCAAAACCCTGGCTGACCCAACCCGCCCGGACGCCGACACGGCTCAGCCACCTACCGCCATCAACCAGGTCACCCACTGGTGGGATGCCTCCCAGCTCTATGGCAGCGATCGCAACACCATCCACACTCTGCGCAGCCACGTGGATGGGAAATTGCTGATTCAGGACAACGGCCTGCTGCCCCTCAACCCCGCCAACGGCATTGACCTGGTCGGCTTTGACGACAACTGGTGGATTGGCCTTACCCTGCTGCACACCCTGTTTGTGAAGGAGCACAACGCCATCTGCGACCACCTCAAGGAGGAGTACCCCGGCTGGGACGACGAAACACTCTTTAACCACGCCCGCAAAATCAACGCGGCCCTGATGGCCAAAATCCACACGGTGGAATGGACTCCGGCCATTTTGGGCCATCCCGCCCTGCAGGTGGCGATGAATTCCAACTGGTGGGGCCTGCTGGGCGAACGGGTGAAGGAACTCATTGGGCGCGTGGGCGACAGCGAAGAACTCAGCGGCATCGTCGGCTCCCCCACCGACCACCATGCCGCCCCCTACGCCATTACCGAGGAATTTGTCGCCGTCTACCGGATGCATCCGCTTATGCCCGATGAGTTCAACTTTTTTAGCCTCAAGGATGGCCACCTGATGCAATCCGCCGATTTGCATCAGGTTTCGGGCAACCGCACCCGCGCCCTGGCCGAGTCAATGGCGATGGCGGATCTGTTCTATTCCTTTGGCATTGCCCATCCAGGGGCAATTTCGCTGCACAACTATCCCCGCTTGTTGCAGCAGCTCCGGCGCGACAATGGTGAGGTGTTTGACCTGGCAGCGGTGGATGTATTGCGAGATCGCGAACGGGGTGTGCCCCGCTATAACCAGTTTCGAGCACTGATTGGGCGGGAGCGCGTCAGCCGCTTTGAGGAGATCACCAGCAACCGCCGCTGGGCCGAGGAGCTGCGCCGCATCTACCACAACGACATTGACCAGGTGGATTTAATGGTGGGTATGTTTGCCGAAGACTTGCCGGAGGGCTTTGGCTTTAGCGACACGGCCATTAGGATTTTCATCCTAATGGCCTCGCGGCGGCTGAAGAGCGATCGCTTCTTCACCACCGATTACCGGCCCGAAATTTACACTCAACTGGGCCTGGATTGGATCGACAACAACAGCATGATCACCGTACTGAAGCGCCACTACCCAGCAGTGGCCCCAGCCCTGTATGGGGTCAACAACGCCTTTGCTCCCTGGCGACGGTTAACGTTTCTATAAAAAAAGCACGATTTGTTCTAACACCCGCGACGAGACTTCAGCAATGAGCCAAGCAACAGAGCCAATTAGCTGGACTATTCACGACACAAAATGATCAAACCATTACGTGGCGGACAATACATCTAAACCTGTCTTGTTGAGACTAAAAAGTTTAATCAGTTGACTTACCGAATCGAATATTCACCTGAATCAGAGACGCATTTACGATGTCTGACTGCTCGACAGCAAACGATTATTTTGGATGCAGTTGATGAACAACTGGCATATCAACCCACAGTTGAGACAAAAAACGCAAACCTATGCGTCCTAATCCTCTTGCTCCTTGGGAGCTACGAATTGGAGATTTGCGAGTCTACTATGATGTAGAAGAGTAACCCGAATTAGTGGTGTATATCAACGCAGTTGGGGTCAAGGAGCGCAATCAAGTCCGCATTGCGGGGGAGGTTTACGAAATATGAAGATTGTTGAAATTTCGGAGGCTCAAGCAACACTAGCCGAATACGCTTCAGGTCTAACCGAGGATCCAGTTATTATTACCAACAACGGTCAACCCATTGCAGCATTAGTCACACTTGAAAATGTTGACATAGAGACAATTTCGCTGAGTAGCAATCCAAAGTTCCTTGAGTTGATCGAGCGATCTCGATCGCAGCGGCGTTCCGAAGGTGGAGTTTCTAGCACCGAAATGCGCCATAGATTGGGTTTAAGCAGATCTAACGTTGAGCAGGTCTAACATAGTTCCTGCGATAAATCTGCTGCCAGGGTTTAGCTGTCAGGTACGGCAATTTTTCTAGCGGGTAGTCGCCCACAGTTACGGATTACTCAACTACTGGATTACTCAACTACTGGATTACTCAAAATCCGCATACTGGGGTGGGCTAAGGCCAACCCGGCTGACAATTTTGGGATACTTGCCCTTACCTGCCTTTTCCTGAATGTCTTTGACCTCAATCATATGCCACCAGTCATCGCCAAAGTCAAACCAGTAGCCAAAGCATTCCTCCACCGCTAAGCCCAGGGCATGGATAGAGGTTTTGGCCACATCTCCAGCCAGTTCATCATCCATGGCGGCACTTAGCCCATAGCGCTGAGCCGCCGGGTCTTGGGGGCCTTTGCCGCCCACCTGAAACTCATACATGTGCTCATCTTCCCGGTCAAAGGCATCGAAGATGATTCTGTGCAGGTCGGCTAACGTTTGCTGGCCCTTGATTTGAATCGTGCGGGTGATTTGGGGATTTTCTTCTACAAAGTCTTCGGTTAGCGGGCCGTCAATAATGGATACGTTTAAGGTGTAAAGGGCATCAGGAGATCGCCCCTGCACAGGTGCCCTGGGGGTTGGGGCCGACTCGCCCGCGGCGTCTGGCCCCGGCTCTATCGCGTAGGGAATTAGCCCCATCTCGGCCAGTTGCTCCTGCACTCCCAGGGGTGCGGTGCGGGCATCCAAAACCATGCCGTTGAAGGACACCAGCCAGGCCAGAGGGTTGTCCTCCATGCGGCTGGGCAACCACCAATCCGGATCCATTTGAGAGATATTCAGCGCATCTCGCACCTGCTTAGACTTGCCCTGGCCGGTGCTGGAGCTAACCCCAAACCAGGCGTATAGCTCTTTGGCACTGAGGTGAGGAGCCTGGGAAGGATCAAACAAAAAGTTGGCCATGCCAATGGCGTGACTAATGCCGCAGGCCCAGGTCTGGTCTTTGCCGCTGGCCAGGGGCGAGGGCCGCTTGCGGCACAGGGCTGCCGTAGCCTGGCGAATCAGGGTGGCGTATTCCTCGTTCAGGTGCTCCTGGGCAAAGGCATTGGTAATGGCTGTGATGCGCTCAAACTTCTCCTGCATGGCCTTGGGAACAGTTTCCGATTTTGCTGCTTTTGCCATGATGTTCCCCTGAAGTTGCAAGGTGGCTGATGACGTTAACGTTAAATACCACTCACATAGTAATCGCGAGTGCCCTTGGCGTTAAGGGCATCGCCCAACCGTTCCAGGGCATGGACGTAGGCGGCGGTGCGGCCTGCAATGTTCAACTCCTGGGCAATTTGCCAGATGCACTCAGCCTCGGCCACCATCATCGTCTTGAGGCGGCTATTCACGTCCTCCACCGACCAGTAAAGGCCGCTGCGGTTTTGCACCCACTCAAAATAGCTGACCGTCACCCCGCCCGCATTCACCAAAATATCCGGGAAAACCTGAATGCCCTTAGCCTCCAGGATTAGATCTGCCTCGGAGGTGATGGGGCCGTTAGCCACCTCAAAGATGTACCGGGCCTGCACGGTGTTGGCATTTTCAGCGGTAATCTGATTTTCCAGCGCCGCTGGAATCAAAATATCCACATCTAGAGTGAGTAATTCTTCATTAGTAATGGTGGTGTGGTCTTGTACGATATTGCAAACGCTACCCTCGCAATACACGGCTTTGAGGCTGCGCGTTGAGGTTTTGAACTGCTGAATACTGGGGATATCCAACCCCAGGGGCGCAAAAATCCCCCCCTGAGAATCGCTGACCGCCACGACCTTGTACCCGGTATCAAACAGCAGCCGGGCCACCACGCTGCCCGCATTGCCAAACCCCTGCACGGCCACCGTGGTGTTTTGAGGCAGCTTGCCTAGCTTGGCCATCATGGCTTGCAGCACGTAGAAGGCCCCCGTGCCCGTGGCGGTGTCGCGGCCCTGGCTGCCCCCCATGCTCAAAGGTTTGCCGGTAATTACCGCCGGGCTGAGTTTGCGACAAATGATGCTGTACTGATCCATCATCCAGCCCATGATCATGGCGTTGGTGTAGACATCGGGAGCCGGGACATCCACATCGGGGCCAATGAAGTTGGCGATCGCATCAATGTACCCCCGGCTCAGCCGCTCC
>CAYUBC010000064.1:0-838 GCA_964442885.1 uncultured bacterium
GATCGCACCTACCTGCAAAAGCGCATTCTCAACAATTCCCGTGGCCCGGCGGTGTGGGCCTTGCGGGCGCAGACCGACAAGCGCGAATATGCAGCGGTGATGAAAACCATCGTGGAAAACCAGGACAATCTGGTCATCCGCGAGGGCATGGTGACGGATCTGGTGCTTGGCCCCAACGACGAGGTGGTTGGGGTGCAGACGTATTTTGGCGTGGCCTTTCGCTGTCGGGCGGTAATTCTAACGACGGGCACCTTTCTGGGCGGCACAATTTGGATTGGCGACAAGTCTATGGCAGCGGGTCGGGCTGGGGAGTTTGCCGCCACCGGCCTCACCGACACCCTCAACCGTCTGGGCTTTGAAACCGGACGGCTTAAAACCGGCACCCCAGCCAGGGTAGATCGCCGCTCCATCAACTTTGACCGGCTGGAGCCCCAACCGGGGGATGAGGATGTGCGCTGGTTCAGCTTTGATCCCGCCGTGTGGGTAGAGCGTGAGCAAATGCCCTGCCATCTCACCCGCACCACGGCAGAAACCCATCGGTTGATTCAGGACAACCTGCACCTGTCCCCCATTTACGGCGGCTGGGTAGACTCCAAAGGCCCCCGCTACTGCCCCAGCATTGAGGACAAAATCGTCCGCTTTGCCGACAAAGAGAGTCACCAAATCTTCCTGGAGCCGGAGGGGCGGGATATTCCCGAAATTTACGTGCAGGGCTTTTCCACCGGCTTGCCAGAAAAGCTGCAACTGGCCATGCTGCGGACGCTGCCAGGGCTGGAGCACTGCGCCATGCTGCGCCCGGCCTACGCGGTGGAGTACGACTACCTGCCCGCTACCCAGT
>CAYUBC010000064.1:848-11904 GCA_964442885.1 uncultured bacterium
CCCCACCATGATGACCAAGCGGGTGGAGGGGCTGTTCTGTGCCGGCCAGATCAACGGCACCACCGGCTACGAAGAAGCCGCTGCCCAGGGGTTTGTGGCTGGGGTCAACGCGGTGCGGTTGGTGCGTGGTCAGGAGATGCTGGTTTTCCCCCGCGAGCAGAGCTACATTGGCACCCTGCTGGATGACCTCTGCACCAAAGACCTCCGGGAACCCTACCGCATGCTCACCTCCCGCTCCGAGTATCGGCTGCTGCTGCGCTCCGACAATGCCGACCAGCGCCTCACCCCCCTGGGCCGGGAGATTGGCCTGATTGACGATCGCCGCTGGGCGCTCTTTACCCGCAAGTACGCCAATATTGCCGCCGAAAAAGAGCGCCTCTACGACACCCGCGTCAAAGAGCACGACGACCTGGGGCAGCGCATTGCCGCCGACACCGAGCAGCGGATTAAGGGCTCCATCACCCTGGCCGACCTGCTACGGCGGCCCGGCTTCCATTATGTTGATCTCACCCGCTATGGCTTGGGTAATCCGGCTCTCAGCCGCGAAGAGCAGGAGGGGGCGGAGATCGACATCAAGTACTCCGGCTACATTCAGCGCCAGCAAAACCAGATCGACCAGATTGCCAAGAACGCCAACCGCAAGCTGCCAGAGGCCATTGATTACATGGTCATTGACACGCTCTCTAAGGAGGCGCGGGAAAAACTCACCCAGATGAAGCCCCTCACCATTGGTCAGGCTTCTCGCCTTGGCGGGGTGAATCCTGCCGATGTTAATGCGCTACTGGTGCATTTAGAAATTCAAAGCCGCCGAGCCGCCCTGGCCAGTGGCGCAGGGGCTGGAGCGGCCTAGGTGGAGCAAACTCCAACCGGCTCTTTGGGTGGGCGGCTCAACCTGTGGGCTTAGCCCCATCCCTACGCTAGGGCGGCTAGCTAGATTTCGGGCTGCTCGCCAAACACATAGCGGGTCAGAATTCGCATGGCCTCATCGGGCTTGTTGGTGGGGATGGGTTTGCTCCACTCGATGGAATCTGAAAACCCGACATGGCTCATTTCTTGAACCACTCGGTTGACGGCCAGGGGGCGACCAATCACTAAAACACGAACCTGGTCACGCTCTAAACCGGCTAGGCTGGGGGCGGGAAGTTGGGCATCGTCTTCGGAAGACGCATTAACGTACAGGAATGTTTTGGGCATGGTTGGCTAGGGAGTAATAATAAACTCATGTCTGCGGTAACGATTCAGGCATAAATTTGGGCGTAACTTTGGGCGTAACTTTGGCGCAATATCTTAGCGCATGGTGGTTCAAGCTCAACTTGATACACCTGTCCTTAGCCTATTTACCCTACTGGGTTATGGATCAATTTCTACGGGATTTTACGGAGAATTCAAATCCTCTAATTCAAAGAAATTTTGATTTAAAGGGGCCAGGCTTCCCTGAGCAGAAAATCCCCTTAAAAATTAGTACTCTTTCCAGTGCAGCTCTAGCTTAAGCTTGATTTTGGTGATATAGCGTTGGTTAGCGCTAGCTTGGTTGGCTGGGTAGCCTGAGCTGCCCTTACCGCAACTTTGTATAGCAGCGTTACCACTGCCTATGCTCTGGCTAGCTGTTTACCTTGCGAGTGGCAGCGGAAGCATCGGTTAACCGCCCAACATATCCGCCTATTCTCTGCTAGAATAAGGCTCTGCCAGCTCATCCGGTCTGTGCTGGCCAACGGAATTTGCTGTTAAGCCATTCTTTTGACCTAATGTTTACTGCTCTTAGACTGGGCCCAGGTAGTTGATTTGGGATAGGGGCACCACTCGGAGCAAACTAATTCATGACATTTGAACAACTCGGTCTTTCGGCCGACCTACTTCGCGCTGTCGCTGATCAGGGCTACGGTTCGCCTACGCCTATTCAGCAGCAGGCTATTCCTGTGATCTTGCAGGGGCAGGATCTCCTGGCCAGCGCCCAAACCGGCACCGGCAAAACCGCAGGATTTACTCTGCCGCTCTTGCAGCGTTTGAGCACTAGCCCCGGTAATGGCAAGCGAGCCCCTCGATCGCTGATCCTCACCCCCACCCGCGAACTGGCCGTGCAGGTGGGCGAAAGCGTTAAGACCTACGGCAAATATCTGCCGCTCAGAACCGCTGTGGTCTACGGCGGCGTTAAAATTGGCCCCCAGTTCAAGCAACTGCGCCAGGGGGTAGATGTCCTGATTGCCACCCCAGGCCGCCTGCTCGACCACGTTAACCAGCGCACGGTGGACTTGAGCTGTGTAGACATCCTGGTGCTGGATGAGTGCGATCGCATGCTCGACATGGGCTTCATCCACGACATTCGCAAAATTATGGGCACCTTGCCCGCATCGCGCCAAACCCTGATGTTTTCGGCTACCTTTTCCCGGCCTATTCAGCAATTGGCCAGCACTCTGCTGAACAACCCGGCGCAGATTGAGGTCGCCCCCCGCAACACGACTGCTGAGCGCGTGGAGCAGGTGGTTCACCCGGTTGATCGCCATCGCAAGCGCGAGTTGCTCTCCCACATGATTGGCTTCCACGGCTGGGAGCAGGTGCTGGTGTTTACCCGCACCAAGCACGGCGCTAACCGTCTGGCTGAGCAATTAGCCAAGGACGGGCTGAAAACCGCCGCCATCCACGGCAATAAAACCCAGGCCGCCCGCGCCAAGGCCCTGAAGGACTTTAAGCAGGGCCGAGTACGGGTGTTGGTGGCAACCGACGTGGCCTCGCGCGGCATCGACATCGACCAACTGCCGTACGTGGTGAACTTTGAGCTGCCTAACGTGGCCGAAGACTACGTCCACCGCATTGGCCGCACCGGACGGGCCGGTAACGAAGGTCGCGCCATTTCCTTAATTAGCGACGATGAACTGCACCTGCTGGGGCGCATTGAGCAGTTGCTCAAACAGCGCCTGGAACGGGATATCGTCCCTGGTTATGAGCCATCCTTCTCCATGAAAGCGCCAGCAGCGGCGGCTAAACCGGCGGCCCCTCGGCGGCGGTCTAACTCTCGCCCCCGGCGCAGCAAACCTCAGCCAGCGGCCCTTAAAGGGTAACGGGGATCAAACTTTTACTAACCTTTGGTAAGGTAGTAAAAGTTTTAAGAAGGATTTATACCTATGCCCTACACCACCGAAGATGGCGGTCGCCTTAATAACTTTGCCAACGAGCCCAAAATGTATCAGGCTGAGCCTCCTACCGCGTCTGAAAAGCGCAATTACGTGATTATGGGCGGGTTGGCAGTCGCCCTAATCGCTGGACTGTGCGTGCTGGCTTTCTCGGTGTCCTAGGGCCAGCGGCAACGCTGAGATTGAAACGGGTGGTAACTGCCACCCGTTTTTTTAGCCATAATCCAGGCATGACGCAAACAATCCTCTGGCTTTGCCTGGGTTAACGTCATGGCGTCCTGTGCATTACAGTCAATCCAACCTTGGCTAAGTCATCCGTTCCCATGCCGAATCCATCTACCTGGCCCAGGTGGTGCCAGGGGCCAACGGGCAGCGGCAAAACCGCCTGGTTGCTCCAGCAATTGGTAGATTGGGCGGCTGATTCTGGCCCCACCACCCTGGCGGCGGGGCAAAGTGTTCTAGTAGTTGCGGCCAACGGCGATAACCGCCTGCGCCTGGCCGAGCGAGTCGCCAGCCTGACTGAGGGCAGCCTTCCGGCCATCACTACCACCCCAACCGGCTTTATCCAGGATGAGGTGACGCTGTTTTGGCCGCTGCTGGTGCCCTACCTGGGGCCACTGCCGCAGTTTCCGGTGCAGCTACGGCCAGAGAATGAGCAGGAGTTAGCCAGCCGCTTCTGGCAGCAAAAATTGCTGGATGGCACCCTCCAGGTGGAGGGCTGGCAAGAGGCGCAGACGGTGCGGCGCTCCCTCGATTTCCTGCAAATGGCCGCCTCTTCAGCTATCCCTGTCGAAGATTTGGCGGTGTTATTGCCCGAAGGCATCCCGCCAGGATTTGCCCCCGAAGCGGTGTGGCAGGCCATGGGCCAAGCTCTGGTAGCCTGGCGCAACTGGTGCCTGGAACGCAGCCTGCTCACCTACGGCGTGATGACAGAACTCTATTGGCGGCATCTGCTGCCCCAGCCCCTCTACCAGGAGAAACTGCTGGCTCGCTACGGCGGCGTTTGGATGGACGATCTGGACGAATATCCCGCTGTGACGGCGCAATGGCTCCAGGTGTTTATCGACCAGGCTCGTCCGGTGGCCATGACCTGGAATCCCAACGGTAAGGTGCGATTAGGCGTGGGAGCCGATCCTGAACGGCTGGCCGACCTGCTCAGCCAGTGTCCTATGGTGGAAACCCTGGCTCCAGCGCCCGCCGCCCTGGCCTACCTCTGGGCCGATCCGGTGGTGGAATGGGTGACGAATCCCCTGGCGCTGCCGGAACCACTGGACTGTTTTCAAACCATCCAGACCACCTCCAGGGGAGAGCTGCTGCGGCGCACGGCAGAAACCATCGCCGACGCGGTAGCAGAGGGGACGGTGGCCCCCCACGAGGTGGCTATTATTGGGCCAGGGTTGGATGCCATCGCCCGCTATACTCTGGTAGAAATTCTCACCCGCCAGGGGCTTCCTGTCGCCTCCCTTAACGACCAGCGGCCCTTAATTCATTCCCCCCTGGTGCGGGCCTTGCTCACCCTGATTACCTTTGTCTACCCAGGGCTGGGCCGACTAGCCGACCAGGATGCCGTGGCCGAAATGCTGGTGGTCTTGAGTCAGGTTCCCCAGGCTCCAGACATTGCCCCCTGGTTTGAAACCGTACAAATTGACCCGGTGCGAGCCGAACTGCTGGTAGACCACTGCTTCGAGCCTCGCCTCGACCAGCCCGAACTTTTGCCCGTCGAACGCTTCGAGCGCTGGGATCGGCTGGGCTACAAGGCTACCCAGGCCTACGAGCGCCTCCGCCAGTGGATTGCTCAACAGCAAGAGCAGCGCCAGCAGCGGCTCATTCCTGGGGTGGTGAGCTTCCTGGATCGGGCGATCCAGACGTTCTACAGCGGCGGCAACCACCTCCCCCCCGACCACCTCGCTGCCCTCCGCGAACTGGTGGAAACCGCCCAACACTACTGGACTGTGGAAGATCGCCTACGCCAGCGCGGAGCCGCTCTGGGGGAGCTTGACTCTGCCGCCTCCGTCAAAACCGCCATTGAGCGTTTCATTGGGCTGCTGCGCCAGGGCACCGTCACCGCCAACCCGTACCCCGCCGACTCCCTTGACCCGGCCCAGCGGGGCATCACCATTGCCACGGTGTTTCAATACCGGCTCCAGCGCCTACGCCACCGCTGGCAGTTCTGGCTGGATGCCGGTTCCTCCCGCTGGTTAACCGGCACCGACAATTTGTTTGGCTTCCCTATTTTTCTGGCCACCTACGCAGGCCGACCCTGGCGCACCGATGAAATCGAAGCCCTGCACAGCGATCGCCTGGAACGCATCCTCCGCGACCTGCTGGGCCGCGTTACCGAGCGCGTTATCCTTTGCCACAGTGACCTGGCCGTTAGCGGACAGGAACAGGCTGGGCCGCTGCTTACTTTGGTCAATGCTTACGCCACGGATGAGGCGGCGGGGAGCGAAAGGGAGAAGGATGAAGGATGAAATTCAAAGTTCAAAGTTCAAAGTTCAAAGTTCAAAGTTCAAAGTTCAAAGTTCAAAATTGATAACCCACCCCTGCCCCTTCTAGGAGGGGATGACCGGCCAAAATCCAAAATCCAAAACCCCTGCCACTTCAACCTCTGTCCTCCTCAATGTTAAGCCCTGCCACCTTTAAGGCTAGGCTAAACCCATGCTGCGGTAGGATTGACCGCAAGCTCATCGTTCTTGTCTGAAGACTCTAAAGACTGCCATGACCACCCTTAGTGAAGCTCTGCAGGAAGTCCGCCAGCGCGATCGCGCCTTTATCGAAGCTAACAACCCCTATCAGCACATCCAGGCCATTCACGAAATCTGGCCGATGGTGGCCCAAAAGTATGGCCATATGGTGGCCCTGCAGGATGCCCACTATAAGCCTGCGGTAACCATGACCTATCGTGAGCTAGAGGCCGCTATCCGCACCTTCGCCAGTGGTTTGCAGGCATTGGGGGTGGAAAATCGCGCCCACGTGGCGTTGTTTGCTGACAATAGCCATCGCTGGTTTATTTCTGACCAGGGTATTATGACCGCTGGCGGCATGAACGCCGTCCGTAGCGGCACCGCTGAAACTGAGGAACTGCTCTACATTGCAGACCATAGCCAGAGCACGGTGCTGGTAGTGGAAAATCTGGCTCTTCTCAAGCGGCTGCGCCATCGGCTCGACGCCCTGCCGATTCCGCTGGTGATTCTACTGTCCGATGAGGAACCCCCCACAGACGATCGCCTCAAAATCCTCAACTTCAGCCAGCTGATGGCCCTGGGCGAGGAACAGCCCTACACCCCGGTGACTGTAAAGAACGAAGACCTGGCGACGCTGATTTACACCTCTGGCACCACCGGCCAGCCCAAGGGGGTCATGCTGAGCCATCGCAATCTGCTCCACCAGATCAATACTCTGGAATCCATCGTGCAGCCCCAGCCGGGGGATAACGTCATCAGCATTCTGCCCTCCTGGCATAGTTTTGAGCGAACGGCGGAGTATTTCCTACTATCACGCGGTTGCACCCAGATTTACACCAACATTCGCCACATTAAGGCCGATATGAAAGCGGCCAAGCCTCAATATATGGTGGGCGTGCCCCGCCTGTGGGAGTCGATCTACGAAGGGGCGCAAAAGCAGTTTCGGGAGCAATCTCCCGGCAAGCAGAAGCTGATCTTCACCTTCTTTGGCCTGAGCCAGCGCTACGTCACCCACCTCTGGCGCTTTCAGGATATGAAGATTGACGAACCTAACCCGTCTCCCCTGACGCGGCTGGGTGCAGGCGTTTTTGCCCTGGCCCTGTGGCCCCTGCACCAGCTCGGCAAAAAACTGGTCTACGGCAAGGTGCGAGAAGCCACTGGCGGTCAGGTGAAGCACCTGATCAGCGGCGGCGGTTCCCTGGCCCGGCACATCGATATTTTCTTTGAAATTATTGGGGTGCCGCTGCTGGTCGGCTACGGACTAACGGAGACATCGCCGGTGCTCTCGGCCCGTCGTCCCTGGCGCAATCTGCGGGGGGCGGCGGGGCAGCCCATTCCCTTTACCGAAATCAAAATTGTCAACCTGGAGACTCGCCAGGAGGTGCCCCAGGGAGAGCGTGGGCTAGTGCTGGCCCGTGGCCCCCAGATTATGGAGGGCTACTACCGCAACCCCGAAGCTACTCAAAAAGCCATTGACCCAGAGGGCTGGTTCGACACGGGCGACCTGGGCTGGATTAGCCGCGACGGCAACGTGGTGCTCACCGGGCGAGCCAAAGACACCATTGTGCTCACCAATGGCGAAAATATTGAACCCCAGCCCATTGAAGACGCCTGCATTCGCAGTCCCTACATCGACCAGATTATGCTGGTAGGGCAGGATCAGCGCTCGCTGGGCGCGCTGATTGTCCCCAATCTGGAGGCTCTGCAAGCCTGGGCGGCTACTCAGTCTCGCTTTATTGTCATCCCTGGAGAGGAAACGCCTGCTCCAACTGGCTTCACCACCCTCACTGTGGAGGATGATGTCATTCAAAAACTGCTGCGTGATGAACTCACCCGCGAGGTCAAAGACCGCCCCGGCTACAAACCCGACGACCGAATTGGCCCCTTCCGTCTAGTGCTGGAGCCCTTTTCCATCGAGAACGGCCTGCTCACCCAAACCCTAAAAGTGCGACGCCCTGTGGTGACGGAGCGGTATCGCGATATGATTGACGCGATGTTTGTGTGAAGCCCCGATGTAGTTAACCGCTAAATTTCAGGCCGTTTCACCAAATTTTCCGGCAGGGTGCCTACCCTCGCCGTAGTACGTACAGTCCTCGTTGAGTAAGCCTAACTGTTATGAATGACAATAATTCTCTGCTGCTAAAGCGGGTTGTGAATATTAAAGCCGTCGTTACGCCGCTGTGGAAAGAAGAAGCCCAAAAACAACTACAAAGCCAAATCAACCAGATGGATGGCCAACTTCAACAGTTGGAAATGCAAGGCCAACGGATGATGGCCGAACTACAAAAACAGTCGGAAGCTCAACCAGGTAATATGGCTATTCAGCAGCAAATTGCTGATATCCAAAATCGCCTAAATCAGGACAAGAGCAAACTACTGCAACAAAAGAACCAAAACCTCCAGCAGCTTCAGCAGGTACAAACCTTAGATTTAGAGGCTGAGGTAGAACAGGGCAAAGTTGAAAGCTTTTTCAACGTATCCGTTGGCGATAATCTGGTGAAAAAACTCCAGGTTGAGATTCTGATTAAGGATGGCGTTATTGAAGAAATTCGCGGCGAATTTTAGCCCTTAGCCTTGATTGAGGGGTAGGTTGCTCGCACAAGTAATTAGGTCGGCGGAATCTTGTGTAGGATGCATGAGGCCCCGCCGTAATGCATCAAAGGTTTGGCTTAACCTACCCCTCAGAAGCGGATGACCCGCCACGACCGAAACTTCAAAACTCAAAACTTCCTAGCTCCCAACTGCCCTCCCAGCCAGAATTTCCCGCCCTACGCCAATACGTCTTCAGTTACAGTTGCCAGATGCTAGACTACGGCTAACGTGAACGTTTGGCCATATCCCATGACCACTGTTCGATTTAATCCTGTTTCTTCCCTCTACGAAACTGATTATCTGCGCTGGCTTGAGACTACAGCCGAAGCTCTGAAGCGGAAAGATTTCGGGGCAATCGACTGGGAGAACGTGATCGAAGAAATTGAGGACATGGGACGGCGCGAACGGAAGAGCCTGAAAAGCAATTTAGTTGTGCTGCTATTGCACCTACTAAAGTGGCAGTTTCAGGCCCATAATCGCAGCAATAGTTGGAAGGCTAGCATTGTTGAACATCGACAACGCCTGCGCGATAGCTTGAGAGAATCCCCCAGTTTGAGGCCCTATTTAGACAGCATTTTGGCGGAATCCTATGCTGATGCGGTAGAACGTGCCGTGGCAGAAACTGGGGTGTCGGCAACGGCCTTTCCTTCGGGTTGTCCCTATGGGGTGGAGGCAGTTTTGGATAAGGATTTTTGGCCTGAAATTTAGGGCGGCGGCAGACCTCAGTTGTAGAGCCTGCATAGGGTTATATACAGCCGTAATGCACCATAGGACAGCTTAATCACCCGTTGTCTGGCTCGACCAAAATCCACTGATCTTTCGTTTCGCCGCGCTTTAGGTAAAGGCTAAAGTCTCGATCTTGGCGCTGTTGTGCTTTTGTCAACCCACCGCCCTGCAGGCGATAGGTGCCGTCTATCTGCACGGCGGGCTGGTCGGCTACCGTTGTCCAGCGGTGCTCTGTGATGTTCACTCGCCCCACCTGGGCAGGGGACGAGATATCCGTGGACGGGGAGAGTTGGCGCGAGAGCAGGCTTTGGGTTTGGGCAACTTTTTCGGCGATCGCCTGCTCCACCACCGCTTTAGGCGGCTGGGAATTCACCACACCACATCCCCATAACGACAGACATAGCACCAGACCCAAAATTAGCCGACCCAGGTTGATGCGCGGTAATCTCTCCATGCGTTGCCTTCTCCTTGAAACCCTTATCTCCAGGCTACTGCCTCAGGGCACAGCAGGGAAGACAGCGCACCTTCACCCTACTCGTTGCCATAGCAAAACCAGGGCTGCACCAAGGCCATTACTGCCAAAAAACAGGCCAGTACTGAGTCCGGTTAAGGAGAACGGCACATAGGACAGCATAGCTTTCGCTCCAGGGGTGGTAGTAGGGATGTGGGCCACGGTTAGGAGGAGTCAGGAGTCAGAAGCCAGGAGTCAGAAGCCAGGAGTCAGGAGTCAGGAGTCTCCACTATTCGTCAGCCGGGATGGCCCCTGAGGTGGGAATCTAGGAGCCAGAATCCAGGAAAGTCGCCATAGCTAACGCCTGTCTCCTGTCTCCTAGTTTGTAGGCTGGGTGCAGCGGAGCGAAACCCAGCGGCGGTCCGCCTGGTTGGGTTCTGCTGGCGCGCTAGCCAGCCTACCAATTTAGTCTTAACCGACTACTCCCTCCTGTTCCCCGATGCCAGGCTCTAAACTGTCAAAATCCAGCTTTCGCGGGTATCGGCGCTGACGAAGGAGGCGGGCACGATGGGGATATCCACACCCAGGGAAACAAAGGCCGCACGAATAGCGGTGGCGTGGGAGGCTTCGTTGGAGCCAATGCTGGCCCCAGCGGTAATAAGAGCGGGATTTTTGAGCTGTGCGACTTCGTTGGTGTAGGCAATGGCGGCGTCGGTTTCCAGCGCCAGGGCTAGCTTGGCGATGTTGACGTCGGAATCGAGGTTGCCTTCCCCTTTGTCCAGGTAAGAGGACACGTCGTAGCTGCTCTCCGCACTGACGGGGGTGGCTCCCAGGCTACGCACAGCGGCAGCCAGGGCATCGCGGTGGGCCATGTGGTCGGCCTGGTTTTTGAGGGCCAGGGCTTTAACGGCCTGGCCAACGTCAGACATGCTGAGCTTGCCAGCGGCAAAACCATAAGCCCAAATAGCCTGGTGCTCATAGAAAAGCGCGTTGTTGAGAATGGCGGCATCGCTGGCAGCGTCGTTGGCACTAGCGTAAACGGGGCGCGGTTTGAGGGCCGATGCGCCTAGGGTGGCGGTGAGGCCCGCGATCGCGCCACCTACCACTACGCGCCGCCGAGACAGCGACTGCACAGGCCGAGACTTGGGCAAAAATAACCACGTATTCATGGTGAAAACTCCTGGTTCAGATGCGAGGTTGCAAAGGTCAGTTCAATCACTGAACTACAGGGGTATACGAGTTGAGTTAGTTATTGGATGTATGGGGTTTGGAGATTTCCTAAGCCAAAATTTCGTCATCCAGAGAGGTGCGCAGGAAAAGGGTGCAGCCCGTGTGAGTGATGGGTTGATGCACTGTACCAGGGGAGGAGGGGATGCGATCGCCCACGCCGTAAACTTGGCCATCAATTTCCACTCGGCCCTGGAGAACCACAAGTTCCTCATCCCCAGCGTGGCGGTGTTGGGGAAAGTTCGCTG
>CAYUBC010000065.1:0-6478 GCA_964442885.1 uncultured bacterium
CAACTGGAGTTGGTGAAGGCAAATTTAATGCGGAAAACCAGCCTCAATGCCCTAAATCCTATGGCGGAGGACGATCGCGACGACATTACCGAAGAAATGGAGCAGCTTGACGAGCAGATTTACGACATTGACAAGCAGCTTGCCGCTGCCCAAAATCAGACCATTACCGTGGATGTAGACCAGCTCCAGTGGCTTGAGGAGGAGCTGGTGGCCTCCTGGCAAAATTCCGCCGTGCGGGGCCGGATTTTATTCTTTCATCACCCGCCCTACGTTACCGAGGCAACGAAGTGGAATCAGGGGCAAACCTTGGCGGTGCGCTATCGGCTGCGGCAGGTGCTAGACAAGGTGGCGGCCCAGGTCGGGGCTCCCACGCCAGAGCGGCCCCTGGTTGACCTGGTGCTTAACGGCCACGCCCACTGTCTGGAATATCTGCAAACGGTTGACACGGGCCACGGTGATGCTTACATCACCTGGGTGATCTGCGGGGGCAGCGGCTACAGCCTGCGTCGCCAGCGCCCAGAGGGGCCTGACTTGCTGGAAACGGTTGAGGGTAAAGCCCAGGTAGTGGCGACCTCCCATCTGTTTCTGGGCCGCACTGGCAAGGGTGACACCCTGAAACGGCCCTACTCTGGCCTTCGCATTGACGTTGATGACGGCAACCCACCCAGGCTAATGGTCATACCGCTAGTAGCCGAAAAATTTGATGGTGCCTGGCATCCTTACACCCTTACACCCTTGACCCAATCACCATTCAAACCTTAGGGGCCGCGAGTTATGAATTTGCTGGAATTCTTAGAGCATTTGCTGTTTAACGTGGTTAGTATTGCTGCGTTTTTGCTGGAAGCTATTTCGGTACTGTGCATCCTGGCCGGGTTGCTGAGAACGATCCAACTCTGGCTGCAATTGCAGCGGCACTATCGCGGCAATACATTTCCGTTTAACCAGGTGCGTCTGGCCTTTGGCTCCTGGCTGGCCCTGGCCCTGGAATTTCAGCTTGGGGCCGACATCCTGGCTACCACCGTTACCCCGACAACTCAGGATCTGTTGCGACTGGGGCTCATTGCCGTTATCCGCACCTTCCTGAACTACTTTCTGGGTAAGGAAATGGAAACCGAGCTAGCCCTGGAGCGAGAGCGCCTAGAACAGGAGAAAATGGCGGCTGATATGCGGTAAGCCCCTGCACGCCATCGCACCCGATTACGGCGCGGCCCATTCCCCTAGTAATACACCACTCCTGGATATTCCGACACCTCAAACTCAAAGCAGTGTCGCCCCTGGGGGTGCTGCCAGCGCTCAATGGCCGGGTCGTTCGACCGATCGGTCAGGGGATAGGTGCTGCTGTCGGTGTCAAAGGTGGCGCAGAGTTGAAAGGTGCGATCGCCCAGCCGTTCATACTCGTAGGGCTGTTGAGTTAAGGGGTCGTTGCGGCCTTCAGCCGTGGGCAGGGCGTCGGGCAATTTGTAGATATCGGGCTGGTTGAGGTACTGCTGGTGCAGATTTTGAGCAATGGCACCCAAATCTTGGAGGCGCTGGCGATCGGCGGCAATGTCGCGCTGCCGGGCTGGGCTGCCCAATACCCAGAAACCCCCCACAATTCCGGCTACCACGGCGGTAGTGGCAGCAACGGCAAAGGCTTGGTCAAAGGATAATCGGCTCATGGGGTTACTCTCAGCGTCTTGGGGGCAGGCTGGCGACGCACCCAATGGGTGTAGTACCAGAGAATGCCGCCATCAATCACCAGCACCACCAGTACCTTCAGCACAAAGCGTAGGGTTAGTTCTCCCCGCAAAAATGAGGTGAGAAAAGCAATTAGCGCCCCAATGGCAATTAGCGCCGCTACCCAGATGGTCAGGTAGGTGAGCCACTTACGCACCCCGGAAAAGTACTTCTCGCGGTTGGCGGCCAGATCCCGGTGAATCTCTCGCATGACCCAGAGATAGACCGGGTAGGCCACAATCAGCCGCGATAGGGCAAAGGCCACCTGCCAGGAGGGGTCACCATAGTAATAGTAGCGGTTCAAACTGTCGGGAAACAGGTGATCGATAAAGATAAAGGCCATCTCCCCCAGGGCCTGGGTCCACACCACCAGGGTGATGAAAGCCAGCAGATAAAAGAAGGCATCGCGGGCCATTTCTCCCGAACTGCCCTTAGGGGTAGGGATGGGGCGACCGGTCAGGGTTTCATACACCTCAAAAAAGGCCCGTTCAATGTCTCGCTGGGGCCAGCCGTAGTCTTTTAACAGCTTGCTGATGAAGTCATCGCTGGCCCCCTGGCCACGGGCCAGATGGATGAACTGCACCAGTTCACTACGCGAATCGGGAAGGGAGGGAGGAGCAGTCATAGGGATATCTGCGAACGCAAACCTTAACGGCGGACGACACCTGAAAAGCCAGATGCCTTAAATTGTTTAAGCTTCAGGGGCTCAGGCTGGTTAGCCGCCACCGAGATGCGCAACTCAAAGCTAGTTTCACCGGGGGGCACCGTTTCGATCGACCCCAGGCGACCGCGATTTTGCATCACCGGATTATCGTTGGCGTCGTAGATGCGGCCAAAAATATCCGCATTGCTCACCGGCTTGCCAGAGCGATTGATGGCTTTTCCCACAATCAAATAGCAGCTGGCCTCCTGAATGGATCCTGCGGTAACCATGCCTTCTGCGTATTCTGGCGGGCAGGGTTGGTAGCTCAACTCTGTCAACTCAATTGGCGTTAACGCCTGAGCCGTTAGCCCCAGGCCATTGAGTAACCAAAACAGGATGATCAGAACAGCGGTTACTAGACCACGCCGCACCATAGCTTGCCTCGTCGCCCGTGGGAATGTGTCCCTCTCAGCTTATCGTGATTTTGAAGCTGGGGATAACGCCCCAGGCAGAATCGCTAACTGACCACTAACAACCCACGAACTACTGTCATTGCAGCCAATCCACTAAGGCCTGCCGCATAGTTGCCACCGGCACGGGCTGCTGTAGCCAAATTTCTAGGGCCGCCGCCCCCTGTTGCACCAGCATTTCCAGGCCATCCAGGGTGGTTAGCCCCCGCTGGGCCGCGAGGGTCAGCAGTTGAGTGGGTCGGGGGGTGTAGATCAGGTCATAGACAACGGCCCTGGTCGGGGCCAGGGCCAGATGCGTTGCGGTCAGGGGCGATTGTTCCCCCATTGGATGCATCCCAATGGGAGTGGTGTTGACGATCACATCGGCAGTCGGCAGTAGAGCGGGCAGAGCATCCCAACCCTCCACAGACAGAGGAAGTTGCAGCGGTGAGTTAGCCCAGCTCGCCTGAAACTCGGCCAGCTTTTGGCGATTGCGCCCCACCACATGAATTTGCGAGAACCCAAGCTGCCCACAACCGGCGACCACAGCCCTGGCCGCGCCACCGTTGCCGAGCACCAAAACTGTTGCCCCAGACCAATCTGCCATGTCTTTTAGGGGGGCTATGAAGCCGGTGATATCCGTATTGGTGCCAGCCCAGCCTTGGCTGGTGCGCCATACCGTATTGACAGCACCCACCGCCTGGGCGGCGGGGGTAATATCGGCCAGCAGGGGCAGAATGGCCTGTTTATGAGGGATGGTAATACTAAAGCCCTGCACCCCCAGAGCCGCTAACCCCGGAATAGCCGTGTCTAACTCCCCGGCGGCCACAGGAAATGCCACGTAGACGTAGTCGGCTCCTAACTCGGCCAGGGCGGCATTGTGAATTACCGGCGAGAGAGAGTGGGTAACCGGATCGCCAATTACCCCCAGCAGTTGGGTTGTACCTGTAAGCGCCCTACGCACTGTCATACCCGTTCGTGAAACAGCGCCACAATTTTATCGACAACCGCCTCCACCGACAGGCCATCGGTATCAATTTCTATGGCATCTTTAGCCTTCTTAAGGGGGGCGACGCGACGGGTGCTGTCTTGGTAGTCGCGATGGTCAATGGCTCGTTCTAACTCTTCCAGGCTTTCTACGGGTTGCTGTTGGGCCTGCAAATCCTGCAGGCGACGGCGGGCTCGCTCGGCTACCGAAGCCGTCAAAAAGATTTTTAGCTCCGCGTGGGGAAATACCTGGGTGCCAATGTCGCGCCCTTCCATCACCACGCCGCCAGCTACCCCGTAGTGCTGTTGTTGCCGGAGCAGGGTATGCCGCACCACAGGCTGGGCCGCAATGGTAGAGACCTGCTCAGTAACAGCGGGGCTACGAATCAACTGAGTCACTTCCTGGTCGTTTAGCCAAATGCGGCTGGGGTAAGCCGCAAAGGCCGGGTCTTCCCCCGACGAGGTGAGATGAATGTGGCAATCCTGCACCAGCTCAGCAATCGCCACCTCATCCTGGAGATCCAACCCCTGCTGCAGGGCCTTCCAGGTCACGGCTCGGTACATAGCACCGCTGTCCAGGTAGAGCAGATTAAGCCGCTGCGCTACCTGACGAGCTACGGTAGACTTACCTGCCCCAGCCGGGCCATCAATGGCGATGATGGGCTGACGATGCCGCAGCATAATATTATCAATCAGCCGGGTGGATCCTATGTAGACGGCCACCGCCAGAAGCCCGGTTGACTCTACCTTATCCAACGGTACCAGGGTATCCGGGTGCACCAGTTCCACGTATTGGGGGCTGATTTCCGGTACCTCAGCCAGGCATTGCTGCGTTGCGGCAATCAGCACCGCCCCAGATTGTTCGCCCGCTTTGAATAACGCCTGAGCCGCCATCAACCCCTGATAAATCGCGATCGCCTGCTGGCGGTCGGCCTCGCTCAAGTAGGCATTGCGGGAACTCAGGGCCAGGCCGCTGTCCTCCCGCACGGTCGGGCAGCCAATGATTTGGCCGGGTAGGTTCAAATCCTGGGTCAACCGTCTGAGAATGGCCAATTGTTGGGCGTCTTTATGGCCAAAGTAGACCCGGTCGGGCGCTACCAGGCTAAGTAGCTTGGTCACAACCGTAGCCACCCCTTCAAAATGCCCAGGTCGATGGGGGCCACACAGTACCGCCATCATCGCTTGAGGGGGAATCACCTGGGTAAGATTCTCGGCCAGGGGCCTGGCCTGGCCGTAGAGAGCCTGGGCCATGGGCATAAACACGGCGCTCACCCCGGCCTGCTCACACAAGCGCAAGTCATGACTGGGGTTTTGGGGGTAGCGGGCCAAATCTTCCTGGGGGCCAAACTGGAGGGGATTGAGGAAAATGCTGACCACCACCAGATCGTTGTCTTGTCTGGCTCGCTCTATCAAACTCAGGTGTCCTTGATGCAGGCCACCCATGGTGGGCACTAGCCCTACTTCCGGAGCATGCTCGGCTCCCTCTGGCTGGCGGCGGCTTTGGGCCAGATAGCAGGTCAATCCTTCAACCGTCTTCAGTACCCGCACAACGTTCTCTCCCTGTGTGATAGCTTTGGCGCGATCTCGTGTGACAGCTGAACTTCTGGCCCCTCCAGGCTTAAGCTAATAACCTATCAGATTAGGCTGAGGTGCAGGCAGGCAATCTACCTTATTCCACTATGACCCGGCTACCCCATTCCTGGTGTAATCCTTATGTAAATCCTGGCCGGGTCGCTATAGAAGCTGCCTCCCTAAGGTGGTGCTCAGGGAGGCAGGGGATGCTAAGTCATGCCCGTGGGCAGAGGCGCATGGAGAGCTATGGCGAGAGTACCTCTAGTCTGACCCGACCTACGCCGCTGGCTCTGAGGCCAATGCTAGAGGCTGCCGCAGCTGACAGGTCAATAATGCGGCCATGGCCGAAGGGGCCGCGATCGTTAATACGCACGACGACCTGCTGGCCAGTGCTGAGGTTGGTGACGCGCACACGGGTGCCAAAGGGAAGGGTACGATGGGCCGCCGTCAAGGCATTTTGGTTGAAAATTTCCCCACTGGCACTACGCCGCCCGTGGAGGCCGGGGCCGTACCAGGAGGCCATGCCCGTCAGCGACGAGATGACCGTACCTACCTGGTTGGTGGGCTGGGCAGGCTGAGGCGCTCCATCCACCCGCGCCAGGGCCGGGGCGTCCCCCAGCAACCGCCGCAGCCGATTAGCAATTTGCAGCGTATCGGTAGCTGGGTTGCGAGTGGTGTCTGGCAGGATAGTGCGGCTATCGACGGTAAATAAATCTTCCTCATGCCAGGAAACCACAAAAGCCTCCTGTTCGGCATCCCAACGAGCTTGAATGTCAGCCGCATCAGAGCTTTCAGAAAGCTCACTTAAGCGAGCGGCAATAGCGTTTGCCCGAACCGTAGGGTCTGCTTCAGGGGAGACATCGCTGAGCTCAGGCTGGCCTTCCTTAGAGCCGCCTAACGTCGTCAACTCAGGGCCAATCAGCGTGACCACAGGAATTGAGTGCACGTAGATGGTGGCCGCCTGATTAGCGTCTAGGGCGTGGGGAAATACGGTAGCAATCTCAGCGTCTGACTCCTCAGTCAACGAGGACTGTTCCGGAGCGGGTTGAAGGGTAGCAGCAGCTTGAGGGTTAGCTTGGTCTGGGTTGGATTCTTGAGCAGTTGCGGAGGT
>CAYUBC010000065.1:6488-11706 GCA_964442885.1 uncultured bacterium
AGCAGCGGCACCTTCGACAGTTGCTGCAGATGGGCTGGTTTCCAAAGCGGTGGTTGGTGAACCCGAGACAGAGGACGTAGACACCATCGATTGAACTTGGTTTGACGCTTGTGAAGCATCGGCCTTAAGGTCTTGGGCCAATCGCCTGTCCTCAGCATCCTGACTATAGGCCGGTAGAGGCGCTCCGAAAAAGGACATGGCTACGGCAACCGTTAACCCGCCCAGCAGAGAATGTTTCATACACACCAGAAGAGATCAACAGGAAGGCTGGGCTCAATTTTGCGGCCAGTAGCAGCAGACAAAACAGATTGCCAGGGGCAACCTTGCGGCCTCAGCCCATTGCAAGGGTTTACTCTTTGATTTTTGTCGAAACGTAACCTAACACGAACAGGGCAGATTAAGAAACCGTAGAAATAGGTGCAGGATAAATCTCTATCCAGAAAAAAGACGAGTGTTACTTCTGCAAAAATTCCTCAATCAATTGCGTCATCAGGATTAAGGCCAGCTCAACGGCTAACGACCTAATTTTGAATTACTTATAGGACTTCCTGGAAAGCTTAGGTAAAAATCATGGATTTATTTACCGCTTTCATACGTTACCGTTAAAAACTAATGAAGCTCTCGGTAGAATTTTGTAGCTCAATTAGCAAACTACGCCTGCCCTTCAACAGCCCCATGGCTATTGGCCAAGCTCTATAGATTGAGGACTGAAATTTTTATGGATTATCGCGATGCCGGTGTGGATGTGGCTGCCGGGCGAGAGTTTGTTCAGCGAATTCGAGCGATGGTAGAAAGTACCCGTCGCCCAGAGGTGTTGGGCGGATTCGGGGGATTTAGCGGCTTTTGCGAAATTCCAGCCGGCTACCGAGAGCCCGTCCTGGTATCGGGAACCGATGGGGTTGGCACCAAGCTCAAAATTGCCCAGGCGGTGAATCGCCACGACACCGTGGGCATAGATTTGGTGGCGATGTGCGTCAATGACATTCTCACCAGTGGGGCGGAACCCTTATTTTTTCTAGATTATTTGGCTACCGGCAAGCTTGAACCTGAGACCCTGGCCCAGGTGGTAAGCGGTATTACAGCAGGCTGTCAGCAAGCGGGCTGTGCTTTGCTGGGCGGCGAAACCGCGGAAATGCCTGGGTTCTATGCCCCTGGCGAGTACGACCTGGCCGGTTTTTGCGTTGGCGTGGTGGAAAAGTCCCAACTTTTGGATGGGAGTCGGGTGCAGTTGGGCGATCGCGTCATTGGCCTAGCCAGCAGCGGTATCCACAGCAATGGCCTGAGCCTGGTACGTAACGTGATTGAATCTGGACGGCGGCTCACAGATGGGGGTACCGGCTACGCCTGGGATGAGGTAGTCCCAACCCTGGGGCCGCAGACCCTGGGCAATCTTTTCCTGACCCCAACGCAAATCTATGTGTCGCCCATTCTCAAGGCTCGCCAGGCGGGGTTGCCCATTCATGGCATGGCTCACATTACCGGCGGGGGCTTGCCAGAAAACCTGCCCCGCTGCCTGGCTAACGGGCAAAGCATTCACTTAGAGCCCTCGGCCTGGCCGGTGTTGCCCTTGTTTGACTGGCTGGCCGCCGCCGGTGATATTCCCCAGGCTGACCTTTACAACACCTTCAATATGGGCCTTGGCTTTGCCCTGGTGGTACCCCGCGACCAGGCCAGCGCCGTGGTGGATTGGTTCAAGCCGCAGGGAATATCTGCCTATGACATCGGTGAGGTCGTAGATGGCCGTGGGGAGGTCATAGGGCTGGTAGACGAGGCTTAGATTTCCTAAAGAATTACCCCGCCCTGAGCACCTGGCATTACCTTAGAAGGGCAGTGCAATGGGATTATTGACTTTGAAATCGTCGTCTTTGAACTGGCAACCGGTGGTGCTTAGCTTTTTGGCTATCCTGGCCCTAGCCCTGGTCACCAGCAGCTTTGTAATCATCAACCCCGGCCAGGCTGGGGTGCTCAGTATTTTGGGTAAGGCTCAGGATGGGGCCTTACTGGAGGGGCTACACCTGAAACCGCCCCTGGTGTCTACGGTGGATGTCTACGATGTCACCGTGCAAAAGTTTGAGGTGCCGGCCCAGAGTTCCACCAAGGACTTGCAGGACTTATCGGGCCGATTTGCCATTAACTTTCGCCTTGACCCGACGGAGGTCGTCAACATTCGCCGCACCCAGGGCACACTCGAGAACCTGGTATCGAAAATTGTTGCCCCTCAAACCCAAGAATCCTTCAAAATTGCTGCCGCTCGCCGCACCGTTGAAGAAGCCATTACCCAGCGGGCCGAACTGAAGCAGGACTTTGATGACGCCCTCACCTCTCGTCTGGCCAAGTACGGCATTCTGGTGCTGGATACCAGCGTGGTAGATCTAACCTTTTCTACCGAATTTGCTAAGGCCGTTGAAGATAAGCAAATTGCTGAACAGCGCGCCCGCCGGGCCGTCTACATTGCCCAGGAAGCCGAGCAAGAAGCCCAGGCGGAAGTCAACCGGGCTAAGGGCCGGGCCGAGGCCCAGCGCCTGATTGCCGAAACCTTAAAGGCGCAGGGCGGGCAACTAGTGCTGCAAAAGGAAGCCATTGAAGCCTGGAAGGAAGGGGGTGCCCAGGTGCCCAGGGTGCTGGTCATGGGCAACGATAAAGCGGGCAGCGTGCCGTTTATCTTCAACCTTGACCAGCTTGAAGCAGGGCGGGGCAACTCACCTAACTAGGGGACAGTGCCTAACCAACGGAGGTAGACCTACTGAGACAGACTCAGCATTTTGTCTGGGGAGTAGGTCACTTCTTTGACCATGCCGGGCTGCCCCAGGGCCTCTGCTTCGTTGTTGTTGAAGCTCACAACCACCCCGCCAGCATTGCCAGCGCGAATGGTCAGGGCTTCATCGGCTGTCCATAGACGGGTATCGCCGGGCTGCATAATGCCCTCAAATTTTGTACTGCCATCGGAAGTAACCCGCAGCCAGGATTGAGCCGTTAGGGTCATTTCTACCTGAATGGGCGCTTGGGGTTCCGCCCCTTCAGCCTCGGCCAATGCGGCTACCGGAGAAGAACTCGTAGTTGCATTGGCGGCTGGCGTTTCGATGGAACTGAGGGGTTCCAGGGGGGGCAGGAGGGTTGACTCCGGGGCCGTACGCTTCAGCAGGTAGGACAACCCACTAACAGCGGTGACCAACACCAGAAAATAGGCCGCATACAGGTGCAGCGGACGCAACTGAGCCGCTGGCGACTCTTGCCAAGAGTGCCGCTGCACGCGCAGGGGCGTAAAAAACTGACTGGCCAGGGTTTCGCCATCCAGGTGGAGGGCGTCACCATAGCGGCGGATCAGGCCCCGAATGTACACGGGCTCCGGCAGGCTGTCGAGGTCACCCTGCTCGATTGCGGCCAGTAAGCTAGGCCGAATCAGGGTCAGGCTGGCCATCGACTCAAGGGTCTGTCGTTGCTGCTGGCGAGCCATCTGGAGCAGCGTCCCTAACTCCAGCAGTTGCTCGCGGTACAGCGCATTCGGGTCAACCAGGTCTTTCGTCTTCATACAGGGAACATTCTCTAAAACGGCAACGTAGCAACTAAGCACGGGGAGTGCTGGTTTAAGACCGTCGGTTGAGCATCTAACTCAGCTAATAATGCCTCAATTTCGGCAGATGATAAAGTCCGGTAGGCACCACTCTTTAGGGCACCGAGTTGAATCGGCCCTACCGCTGTGCGGTGCAGGCGCAGCACGCGGTAGCCTAAGGCCTGGGCCACACGGCGAATTTGCCGGTTGCGCCCTTCCCATAACTTAATCTCTAGCTGGATAGTGCCGCCAGTGGCCGTTGCCCTTTGCCGTACCTCAGCCGGTCGAGTTAACCGACCATCTAGCTCAACGCCCTGCCGCCAGGCGACTAAGTCGCGCTCAGCAACCATCCGATCAAGCTGGACGTGATAGGTTCTGGCCACATCGTGTTTAGGATGGGTCAGCCGATAGGTCAGGCTGCCATCGTTGGTAAGCAGGAGTGCGCCGGTGGAATAGGCATCCAGGCGACCAACTGGATGAATACCCAGCCCCTGGAAATGGTCTGGTAGGGCGTCTAAAACCGTTGGCCGCCCCTCTGGGTCGGTACAGGTAGACACCACCCCTAGCGGTTTGTGCAGCAGCAGGTAGTGATGGTTGGGCTGCTGTTCCGGTTGAATGGGACGATTATCTACCGCAATCTGATCGACTGCTGGATCAACCTTTTGCCCCAGATAGGCCGGGGCACCATTGACAGTGACTCGCCCGGTTTGAATCCACGCTTCGGCCTTGCGCCGAGAGGCTAGTCCATACTGGGCCAATATTTTTTGTAAACGCTCTGGCATAGCAACGGCTCTAGGGATGAATACAGAGGACGCTCAGGGGATAGCACAGCCAAAGAGGCCAACAATCCATCATAGCAAGCATTTCCTAGGTATAAGTTCTCAGGGCATGGCTGGGTTAGGAATCCATAGCCGTAGCCAGGCTCCACCCAAATCAGGATGGTTGGCGGCGTGGATCGTTCCTCTGTGGGCTTCAACAATTTGGCTGACAATGGCCAACCCCAGCCCGCTGCCCCGACTCATTTCCACAGGTAACACAGCTTGGCCCGACCCAGAAGAGGGGGGTAGCCCACTCCGACTACGGGACGGATCGGCGCGATAGAAGCGATCAAACACGTGGGGTAAATCCCTGGGGTTAAACCCAGCCCCTACATCGATCACATCCAGATAGAGCCCGCCGTCCTCTGCGGAGGTTGCCTCCTCCTCCAGCTCGGCCTCCCCAGGCTCAGGACTAGACAGCCGAATGTAGATAGCGGCACTGGCTGGACTGTGTTTGATGGCATTGTCAAGTAAGTTCAGCAACACCCGATGAAACAGGGTTTCATCCAGACTGATCAAGTATTGAGCGGGCCCCTGGTAATCCAGCGTCAGGTGTTTGATTTGGGCCAGGGGCTCCAGGCTATGCCAGGCGGATTGAATCAACTGGGGGAGATCGACGGGTTTACGGTTCAGTCCCTGGGCCTGGTTTCCCTGCAGGCGGCTCAGGTTCAAGAGATCTTCTACCAGGTTGCTGAGGCGAATGGTCTCGTTGAGCAGGCGGTCGAGCCAGATTTTGAGCGAGGGCTCAACCCGTGACTGGAGGGTTTCAGCCACCAGGCGAATTGAGGTGAGGGGAGTTTTGAGTTCGTGGGCCACATCCGACGTCCAGCGATCGCGTTCAGCAATGAGC
>CAYUBC010000066.1:0-11669 GCA_964442885.1 uncultured bacterium
CCAGACCTTTGGCGGCATCCTCCAGCATCACGGCGTTGTCGGCAGCGGCCAGGGTGCGGTAGGTGTCTTCGCTAAAGTCCTGGTGGCCTGGTGTATCCAGCAGGTTGATGGTATGGCCGCCATAGCCAAATTGCAGCACCGTCGAGGTAATGGAGATGCCTCGCTGCTGTTCCAGTTCCATCCAGTCCGATGTGGCACTGCGCTGCGCCCGCTTGGCCTTCACCGCCCCAGCTTCCTGAATCGCCCCTCCGTAGAGCAGCAGCTTTTCAGTCAGGGTGGTTTTCCCTGCGTCGGGGTGCGAGATGATGGCGAAATTGCGGCGTTGCTCAACGGCCTCGGCAATTTCGACTGACGATGGAGCAGCGGCGTTAGTCATGCGTTAGCGGCACCTGTGAAAAGTCGTTTTAAGTGAGCTGTTTCTAAATTGTAAGAGGTGAACCGCAGTTTTGAGGATAACCAAGGGAGTAAAAGGGAGTCCTGGGAGAGGCAGAGAATAGGCCAGGAAGGTTAGGTTTAGAATTTTGGATCTAGTTAACCAAGGCAGTTCGGTCAATACTGGCAATGCTTTAAATGGAATCGGAAAGCCCTAACCCTTGATCGGGCAGAGGATGAGTGATCCTCAGCATAGAATCCACCATTTCAGCAAATCCGTCTGTGGATAGGTTAGACCGATTAATGCAGGTAGATAGCAATTTTGTGATTCGGTAATAGGTTTGCAGGCGTTTAATTTGCTCCTGGTTTAAACCATGAATGTAGGGCAATCCCAGAGTATGAAGCAGGTGAGCAATCCTATCTTGCCAGCGATGCCGTTGCGCTTCCCACCAGTCGTCGGTGCTCTCGTACTTAGACTGTTGTTCCCTCACCAAATGCAGCCATCCGTCTACCACCTCTCGTTTTTGAATATCTCCCATTAATTGAAAGAACTCTTGTAGCCGTTGAATAGCTCGCTCAAACTTGGCATATTGGTCAGTCATCGCACAGTAATGATAGGCCCGGTAAATCTCTTTATGGCCACGTAAGACATCGTTTTCAACCAGACTAGGGGCCAGACTGAGATCGGGCAAATCAAATCGCTGGGTTGGCGTGTTGATGGTGGTCATGCTTTCAGTTTGCTCTAGAGCCGAGGCAAAGTACCAAGCCCGGATCAATACTTGAATGTAAGGTCTTTCACTCTGGTTAGGGTAGGCCACAAAGGTGGCTGTTCTGTCAATTTTCTTAAGAAAACCTGCCAGCTTCATGTCGCCGTTGACATAGCTATCAATGGTTTTTTTAAAGTTCAGAAAAAAGTCCCAGGAGAGTTGCTGCGGAATTAATTCAGATACCAACTCAATGACAAAGCTCCAGCGTCGATCAGAGAGATACTGATAGACATCCATAAAGCGGTTAGTTCTAACCAAATGCTCTGCCGTGAAGTATTCTTGATAAGTAAGATGGGAGAATGAGCAATACATTTCCCCCCATCTCACCAGCAATCCGTTAAACTGTTCAATGTCTCTTAAGATAACATTGCCGTCTACGGCATCAGGATTAATGCTATGCACCTCGTTGTAGTAGTCCTGAATGATCCTTTCCACATCGCGTACGGCAAATAAAATTTGCTCCTTAAGGTGAATAAAAAAATAGCTGGCGATGCGAGCCAAGATATTTTTAATGTCTCGCTCCCGGAAATAGGGGAGGTGGGCTATGGTTGAGTTAGTCTCGGATTGAGACTGCCTGGCTAAGGCAGATAATCCACTGGAAAAAACGCCCACTCTCTGGGCTGGAAAATCTCCATTATGCTCGTAGGTTAAGCATAGTAAGTTGAGTAATACAGGTCTTCTAGCTAACTCACGAATACCCTTATATTGGGACGAGTAGAGCTTTTCGAGCATGGCCGCTCCACTGACCGAATTGCTGCCATAGTAGGCGAACCAGCGATTCACAAATTCGGGAATTTGTCGATTTGAATAAAAGGGAGAGATAACCGCTTTTTGCACTCCTCTCAGGGGAAACAACGCCCCCAGGCGAGACGTGCAAATAAACCGACATTCCGAATGATCTGACAAAATTTCCTGAATCATGAATTGGATAGTTTGCCGTTTTGCATCGGGAGTTTCATCTAACCCATCGAATAGGAATAGTGCTCTACCAGCGCTAAAAATATCTTCCATGTCTTGAGTGCTGACATCCCAATCGTTAAAGATGTCTTCGATAAAAGTGCGTAGCGTGGCTGCCCCTACGGAAGCGCAGTAGTGCCGAACTTCCACAAAAACAGGCACATAGTCTCTTAAAATTTCGCCATCCCGACATCGTAGGGCAATGGATTGAACGTAGCTACTTTTACCAGAACCCGGTTCGCCATAGACAGAAATTCGGTGATATTTTTTCAGAATTTCTGTGCCGTTTGTCCGCAGCCCACCTAGCAATCGTAGGCCAATTCGATCAAATTCATCTTCAAGGGTTTGCTGGGAGTTTCGTAACACCTCGCGATCTAAGGCTGGATATTCTGACGGGAGCTTTTCGACTTCTACCATGTCTAGCTCAACAAAGTTGTGGCGCACCCAGGAACTTTGATCGCGATCGCTAGCTGGGTCAACGTTTTCAAAGGAGAACCTGACCTGCCGCCTGACCTCACTAACCAACTGATCGATAGTATTAGATGACTGGGCTAAGGGCCGACCGTCGTAGGGCTCACAGGCATCTAGCCAGAGCTCAGCATCAATCAGGCTCTCGTAGTATTCGCAAATAGCCCGCACCTTATCAAACTCGCCTCGATTTCCCGACAAAATGCGGGCTACTGTGGCCTTGCTGATGGAGATTTCTGAGTTTCGCATGATGGCGCTACTCAGCCCCGCATGATGCCCCTCTGGAAAATCTTTCCTGGCGGCGTCTAAAAAAACATTACAATAGGCCGGTTTTAGCTTCAAATATCTAGGATTGCCGTTAGATGCCATGTGCCCCTGATTAATTCAAACTCTTAAACCCTTATAGGTAGGGATCTTACTACTCTCTTTGCGGAATTCAGTCATTTTTATAATCTTTTGTTATTCATTGTCGTAACTCACAAAATAATCCTAAGAATTTAACTATGCAGTCCATTTACTCGCAGAGCTTGATCGCCATGTAGACAGGAGCTAAACTTATCTTGCCTGAGCTAGGAATAACACTGTAGTGCGGCTAGAATATAAGTCTGCCTTGGTCAGGCTTTGTATTGACCTATACTTTGCAGAAGCACACGCCGCTTGAATTTAGTTTGCCAAATGGTTAAGTTCCCCTTGTAGTAGTACTGGCTAATGGCTATAGACTGGTGTGAGGTGCGTCAGCTCATGCTGACATCAAGCGATGGTGCGGTTTCTCCTGTATATCGGCATTCTACACATAACCTAGATATCCTTCTTAAACCTGAACAAGTGTCAATCGTAGAGCGCTGCCTTAGGTTTACCTATCAAGGGTTGCAGTGGGCTATGCAATACGATGTGAGCTCTCAGTTTCAGCATAGGAGATGGTTAGATCATCATTTTTGCCCTCGTTTAAACCACTTTTTTTTGATTGAGGACGATGACATCATTGGGATTTTCAAGGATTGTCATGGTCCCTGGAGTGGCACTGTAGGAGTAGCGTCTTGTTATCCCAAAACCCTACAAGAGTACGTAGAACTTCAGGCCCAAGGGAAAAGCCTAATAGTGTCCGAAGTGGTATTAGAAAAGGAGACCCTGAGACTGGCTAACCGAAGAACGTTAAACCAGCAGCCTAAGTTTATCCGGGAGCTAGTCTATCCAGCCTTGATGGGTGTAGTAGCGCACCATTCAGAGTGCTATAAACCAGTCAAGGCTGCTCAGAAAACATCTCCTCAATGTATCAACCCGACCCATAACGCTACAGGGATGAATTCAATTCATTACTCTACAGGGGCAAGTGACAATCATTCATCACACCTTAAGCCATCTCTGAATCGGGAATTTTTAACCCATATTTTTCTCAACACTGAACAATCAAACCAGTTTTGGCTTAAGCATTCGCCGCTGTCGTTATTCTACGACCCGGCTTCGCCGTTCAATGTTGAGCACCCAGAAACCCAGCTTTGGCGGGAAGCCCCTAGCCTATCAGAGGATGGGCTTAGGACTGAACTCATGTGTGATGCAGTTTAGCGGATTTCCTCTAGCCAGCCTAGGGCGTCAGTGCATGCACTCGCTGAAGCTACCGACCCACCGCCGCTGCTGGAGTGTAAAGCTTTGTAAATCTTCTGCTGTCACGACATCATGCGTGCGGTCTTGATGTCGTGGTGGCTCTGTTATGGAATCACGGTTCCCCGGCGTTGGGTAGCGTAGCAAATGCTCAGAGGATATGTCTACCGTTTTCCTCGTTAAGCATGCCAGCCAGCCCAGGCAGTCAGGATACCGATGTATACCCTACCCATGGCAGAGTTATGAACATCTCTTCTAATAGTGTTGAAACCCTCTGGGGATGGCTTAAGCAGGAAGCCCAGGCTCAACCCAGCCTCCAACCCGCCGCCGCGGTTGTCAATGTTGAAATTACCCCCCGGCGGCCAGGGCGCATTAAATACATGGCCACTTACTGGTTTGGGTGGTGTGAGAAAAATGTGGTGGTGCCCGCTGGCACCCCTGTGCGGGTACTGCGCCGGGAAGGTAACACCTGGATTGTGGAACCGCTTTCGAGTTAGGCCATATCTTTTGCTTGTCCTACGTTTAATTAGCCCTTTGCTTCCCCAGGAGATCTACCATGGCCGGCAATTCAAGCCCTTTACCAACAACGACAACTCATGCCCCTCAAGGACAAAATGGAGCCCATGCTATAGAACCGCAAAGTAATCTTCCAGGCCCCAAGCGTGAGCAGTTGGCTATAGTCATTCCCTGGCTGCTCTTTTCCTTGATGACGGTGCTGTTTTTGGGGACAGCCGTTAAGCTTCGGCAGGCTAACAGTAACGTGCAAAGACTAGAGGGTAATGCTGCGAATCTACAAGAATTTTGCGATCTGCTTGAGGAAAACAAGCAAATTCAGCCGGTTTTGGGAGAAAAGGATATTTTCAGACGGTTAGGACTGAAACTTTTGTCCCAAACTTGTGGAATTGATCTGCCCAGCCCAACCGAACAGGCCCAAGAGCAACCGCCGAAAACCCCGTAGTGCTTAATCGCTTGATTTCTTTGATGTCCTAAAGGAGAGCCACTGGTCTAGCCACTGGCTCTCCTCTGGGGTTAGGGGTGGAACTGGCGATCGCCCATAGTCAATGGCCAGGTCAAGGGCGGCTTCGTCGCAGGCCTGGGTAATTAACTGGGCCAGATTGATGATTGGTTCGGCGTCCCCTGGCTGGAGTGGTAGCGGAAAGGTCGGAATTGGGTCGGGCAAATTAAACGAGTAACGCTCGGCAGCGGGTCGCGATGGCGCTCTGCTCACCAAAATTTGATAGTCAGCCTGATGCCCTCCAGCTACGGGCATCGGGTCTCCAGTACGCAGTAGATCAATTTCAACCAGGTGAGTCTGGCTATTCAGCACCTGCTGCCGCTTGTGCAGGTAGTGCTGACGGCCCTCACCCGATTTCTTGTTTTTAGGAGATAGGATTTCCACTACCGTGATCACTCGCTGGGTGGTCACGTCCCGAATTTCCAGGAAATATTCTGTCACCTCTTCTAGCATGGGTACCGTAACTTGCTCTGGTTGGCTAACCACGGTGGTTACTAGTGACGCCTGCCCTTTAGACGGGGATGGCGACGGAGATCGTTCTACCACGGTGCTATCTGGAATGCCCACTAGTAGAGTCTCCCTGTAGACTCGTTTATCCACAGCCGCTCGATACTTGGGGGTAATTTGCAGATTTAGCACCCGCATGAGGCCACTGATTATCCCGTAATGTACCTCTGGCCAGAGGGCGGGATGCTCAAGATAGGGGTTCATGCCTGGGAAATTGGGGCGACTGGCCATTGCGGTTCTCCAAGCGCTTACTCGTTGGCTTGAATGGCATCCAATAATTCAATCTTAGCGCCCTCCAGGCTGCCGCCCTGCACGTCTACCCGGTAGCGGAAGGGGGAAAGATAGCTCTGAATATGTTTCGTCTGGCATTCTAGATGCAGCTTACTCAGGGCCACGTGGGGATCAGCATCCAGACAGTTGAGACAGCCGCCAAAGCCTAAAAAGGCCAGACGATAGAGCAACCGCTGGCTGTACTGCCCCTCAAAGTAACCGCCATGCACATCGCGCTTGCCCCTGGCGTAGTCGAGGGTGAGCATAAAATAGTCCCACGGTTTGAGCACCGCTTTGCCCTTGGCCCGGGTCAGGATGCCGGTGGGTTCTACTGAGCAGGTATTTTGGTTGGGGTCGTATTTGATATCAACGTAGTCGGTGCAGTCAAAGTAGGTGAAGAAGTCAGCCACCGTGGCGCGGGTGCTGTCGCCATCGGCCTGCACCTTGAACAAATCGGCCAGGGTGACGGCTCCTCGTTGCTGAGAGCGTTCGTAGGTCAGGAATAGATTATCCATGACGTTCTCAGTGGAGCGAGCAATCGCCTCGCCAATGGGCAGGGATTCGGGAAATTCCTTATCCAGCACTCTTAGGTTAATCAAGCCATAGTCCTCTTCATTGCCAGATTTGTTTTGCAAAGCCACGTTTCCCAGTCGGTAGCCCCGCGCCTGGGTGCGGCTGGGGAAGGCAATGTAGTTAGCGGCGGTGGAGGCAATGCGCAGGGCGATATCGCCTTCGCTGCAAAACAGGTAGGACTCAGAAAATCGCCGCAGTGAGGAGGCCAGGAAATTGGCTCGGCTGGAGATGATGGTCAAGACCGGAATGTCGGGAGAGGCCAAAATCAGCCGCTCCAGGCGAAAGACATCGCCAATGTCGGCATCTGGGCGTTTGTGGACAGAGCGACTATCAAACACATCCGACAGAATGCGGATAACATTGGTCACGACAAACCCGCCCATGCTGTGGCCAATGAAACTGAGCTTAACCTTGTTGCTAGATCGCTGCTGCCAGTAACTGCGGGTCTTGGCTATGGCCTGCCGATGCTGCTCCTCACTGGTGGTACTGGGGAATAGCTCATCAGCCGTGCGTTCAACCAGGGCATTGTCAATCTGGCGGAGCAGTTCCACAAGATCCAGCACGCCAAAGTTGTCGGCCCGGTAGCTGTCGCGAAAATAGACCACCAGCCGCAGCACCACCAGGGCCAACATCATCACACCCAGCACCACTAGCAGCGCCAGCAGCAGGCTCACCAAAAAGCCCCAGAGAGTCTGGCCGAAGGCAATAAATTGAAGAATCAGTAGCACCAGAGCGCCGCCTGCCCCGGTCATGAGTAGGTCGCGAGGGAGGGGAGGGAGCGCCGAAAGCGCTTGCCAAAACTTACCAGGATCTACATTTTCAGAGGGCCAGCGGTAGCCAATGAACACCCGGTTGGGGTAGGCGCTAATGGCGGCATCGTGACGGTTGATGTACTTAAAGATGTTTTTGTACCAAGCTTCGACGCCGCTGCGGCTGGTATTGTAGCCGTGAACGGTAATGACCAGCTCAGCAGAGCCCTCGGCAGAGCTGGTGATCATCCGGTGCAGGTGGTCGGCAATTTCGGCAATGCCCTGAGCGGCCTGTTGCTGAATTGCCTGACTAGATTCTTCGGCTTCCTCGATATTAGGGGGGGCACTGCTCATCACAAAATAGCCTGGAATTGTGCCCCCAACGCCCTTGGCTTCATTCATATCCACGATGGTGGCGCGGCTTTCTTGCTCAAAGACAAATTTTTGAATAATGAAGGGAAGCTGTTTCATAACACACCTGAGTATCAGCGATCGCGGGCTAGGCTCACAATCTGTACTCCACAGGGTAGCCGACCCATTCCCGATACTAGAGGGCTGGTTAACGAAAAGTAGGCAACAGAGACCTTTGGGCCTGCTTGACTAGCGCAATGCCCAAAACAGCTTGATATTCACAAAAAAATACACTTAAAACTGGCGATCAAAGGACGGTTCAAGGGCTCTGAAATGTCTGATGACCTGCCGCAACAATTGATGAAGATTCGCTAAAGGCCAAAGCTTTTATCCTGATTTAGTTAACCTGTAGCATCCAATCCATCCCATTTTCTCTAGGGTTAAAGGGCAAGATATTTAGGCGTACTTAAGGGCCTCTCCATTGAATTAGGGCGGATTATTCGTCCTAAAGGGGCGAGGGGTTGATTGAATTTCTACCTATAACCTCTTGGTTTTAATGTCAACCCATAGATACTCTCTATAGTTCCTGTCTGTCATCAAAATAATAGGCTATCGCCTATCGTCTAAGACTGACCTTAAGGCGCTAACATGAATATCCGAAACAGTACTGGCCCATACCCTCCTAACGCCCAACGCTTGAGATGGTCACGGCCCAGGATGGGCAACACCAAATCAGAGGAGTAGATCAACGCCTATGAAGTTAAGCTTGGCGCTGTTTGCTGAGCCTGTTCTGGCCATAGCCAGACGGTTGTTTTGGTTAAGCCTCTGGCTATTGTGGGTGCCCATGGGCCTCTACATAGTCTGGCTCAGGCAGGGACATACGTTAGTTTGGCTGAAGCTAGCGCTCCTGGGGGTCGCGGTAATTGGGCTTGCCGTCATCAACGCGGAGACGGCGGCTGTCTTTTTTCGGCACTGGTTAGGGCGGCCTAGCCATGATCGGGGTATCCTCCAACGGTGGTTTATGCCCTGGAAAGATCGCTTACCTCAACCAGGGGTTGCTACGCCCACGGCATCGGCTCCTATGCCCTTTGTTTCAGTCATTGTTGTGGCCTACCTGCCCAATGAGCAAGACATTATTGAGGAGACCTTGCTCCATTGGCTGACCCACGTTGATGTGCCAGCGGCGGGTTGGCAGGTGATTTTGGCCTACAACACCCCCACTCAACTGCCAGTTGAAGGGCGGCTATATCAACTGGCGCACCAACACCCGGCCCTCGTTCTATTGCCCGTGTCCCAAAGCCGCTCTAAGGCCGAAAACCTGAATGCCGCTCTCCGCCACGTGCGGGGTGAGATGACCTGCATTTTTGATGCTGACCATCACCCGGCCCCTGACTGTTTGCAATTAGCCTGGGAGTGGCTGAGTCGAGGCCAGTACGACGGGGTGCAGGGCCGCAACATTATTCGCAATGCCGCCGACAACTGGATAACCCAGTTGATTGCCGTAGAGTTTGAATGCATCTATGGGGTTAGCCACTATGGTCGTTCGCTGCTGGCGGATACGGCCCTGTTTGGCGGCTCTAACGGCTACTGGCGGACTGAGGCCATTCGTAATTTGGGCTTTTACCCCAACCGCCTGACCGAAGACATTGACGCTACACTGCGAGGGCTGTTAAGAGGCTATCGCCTGGTTCATGACCCAACCATTGTCACCACAGAACTGGCCCCTACTGGCCTGAAGGGGCTCTGGTTGCAGCGGCAGCGCTGGAGCCAGGGCTGGCTAGAGGTAGCGGGTATGTACCTGGAGCGGGTCAGACGCTGCCCTTATCTGGATCCAGTGCAAAAAACCTACTGGTTGCTGATGTTGCTGTTTAGCCAGTGTTTTTATCCCCTGGTGTGGCAGGTGGTGCCTATGGTGCTGAGCACTCACATTAGTCTCTTCTATCGAGACTTGAAATTTGAAAACCTGAACCTGCTGATGATGGGTTTACTCATTGTGAGCACGATTTTGCAAGTAGCCCTAGCGATGCGACTGCGTCCCCTATATTCGAACTATTCGCGCCGCCACGGGGTGCTGTACTGCCTGCTATCGCCAATTTATTTTTGGTTCAAGGTGTTGATTGGCATGGCCGCCCTCTACAACCACCTGTGTGGGAGTCGGGTCTGGCATGTTACGGCCCGCAACCGGCGCACCGCCAGCCCCTAGCCCTGGCTCTGGAGGATGGCCAGGAGCCCTATTCGGTGAAGAGTAGGTAGAGGGTAATGGGGTGGGGGCGCACGGCGGTGCGTCCGTCCTCGATTTTTAGGATTATTCCATCAATTAACTAAGTAGGCTTTGACGATGGCTACAATGCGCTCGGAGGCCTGGCCGTCGCCAAAGGGGTTAACGGCTTTGGCCATAGCCTCGTAGGCGGTGGCATCAGTCAGTAGCTCCAGGGCATGGTGATAAATGGCGTCGCGGTGGGTGCCAATCAGCCGGGCGGTACCGGCCTGCATAGCCTCTGGCCGTTCAGTCGTGTCGCGCAGTACCAGCACGGGCTTGCCCAGGCCGGGGGCTTCTTCCTGAAGGCCGCCGGAGTCAGTGAGGAGCAGGTAGCAGCGCTGCATAGCCCCAACCAGGCTGCGGTAGTCGAGCGGTTCCGTTAAAAATACGCGGGGATGGGAGCCCAGCCTAGCGGTCAGGGGGTCGCGCACCAGAGGGTTGCGGTGCAGGGGCAGCAGCAGGGCGGTGTCGGGTTGGGCATCCAACACAGCCAGAAAGCCAGCGGCAATGTCGTCCAGGGGCTCGCCCCAGTTTTCGCGGCGGTGGACGGTGGCCAGAAGCACTCGGTAGCGATTCCAGTCCAGGCCGTCAATGGGGCAGTCGGGCCGCTGGTCGGCTACGGTGAGCAGGGCATCTATCACGGTGTTGCCGGTGTGGTGGATAGCGCCCACCACGCTGGATTGCTTCAGGTGGTCTACCGCCGTGGTAGTGGGGGCAAAGTGGAGGGTGGTGAGCTGGGAAATCAGCCGTCGATTCGCCTCTTCGGGGTAGGGGCTGTAGATGTTGTCGGTACGTAGACCGGCTTCAACGTGGCCGACCGGAATTTTTTGGTAAAAGGCGGCCAGGGCGGCGGCAAAGGCCGTGGTGGTGTCGCCCTGAACAATCACCAGGGCGGGTTGTAAAGCCTGAAAGTGAGCTTCTAGCCCCTGCAAGCTGCGGCAGGTAATGTCGGTCAGGGTTTGGTGGGGTTGCATAATGGCCAGGTCGGCATCGGCCTTGAGGTCAAATAACGCCATTACCTGATCCACCATTTCCCGGTGTTGCCCGGTTAGCACCACCTGGGTGTCAATGCTGCCCTCCTGGAGAAAGGCCCGAATCACCGGAGCCAGCTTAATCGCTTCGGGGCGCGTGCCCAGGGTAATACACACACGAAGGGATGATGTAGTCATGCAGCCAAACTCTGTCAGCACTTGAACCGTTACCCATCATGGCATGCCCAGCGCCTCTGCCACACCTCTGCCACAATAGAAGCTGTTGAGTTTGCCATCCAAGTCTTTCCCCTATGGCCCAAACCATTACCCTGACCGATGCTGAAATTCAGGCTTTAGACTTGACGCCCGCCCTGGGGCTGATTGAGCCTGCTCTGGCCGATGGTAAACTGCTCACCGAAGCCGGGGCGCTGCGGTTTGTGATCAACATTAGCCGCGACCCCACCGACCCCAGAGAGCTTTCGGAACTGCCGGAGGTGCGGCTATGGTTTATTCGCCTGGACAGCCGCTACCCCTGGCTACCTCTGGTGCTGGATTGGGAAGCCGGAGAACTGGGTCGCTACGCCGCCATGCTGGTGCCGCACCAGTTTAGCCCCACCGAGGGGATTCGCTACAACCCCGAAGCCCTGGAAATTTTTGTCATGGCCAAGATTTTTGTGATTGCAGAGTGGCTTAAACAGCAGGGCATCACCAGCACTACCAGGCTCAAGTTTATGACCCAGATGCTCGGTTACGACATTGAGGACGGGTTATTTGAGCTTTTGCAGTAACGCCCACCTTGCCGGTGCATTG
>CAYUBC010000067.1:0-11519 GCA_964442885.1 uncultured bacterium
CTAAGCCTTCGTTAAATTCCTGGGACGGTTACGGATAAAGCTTGCCTAGAGGCATCGAGCATATGCTGTAGCCTGATGTCATCATTGAGTGCGGTCATAGTGAACAACTGCAGATTCTAAAACTTGGTCGCGGAAGTATTTACTTAAATCTTTAGGGGTTCGCAAATCTGCTTTGTGTTGAATCATCTCGGAAAGTTCTAATTCCATACCTGCCAATCGGATCAACCCCGGAATGTGGTCTGGGTCAAACTCAACCAAAAAATCTACATCACTATTAGGCCCAAAATCATCCCTAAGTACAGAACCAAACACCGATAGCTTCTGAATGTGATGACGCTTGCAGAAGTCGTCAATGTCTTTTTGAGGAAGAGGGATACGCATAGTAAAAGTAGAGGGTGAAGATTATTCAGAATTACATGCTAGAGCTGATAGTCAACCTTTTCTACAGCCATCACAGCCCCGATAGCCTGACTTTGTAGGGAATGTCTTCGATCGGTAAATTCTCGCTGTCCCAATTGTCGTAGCGCAACTGTAGCCGTTGCTCTCCGGCGTGTTCAACCAGGGTACCGCCGTAGCGTTTGGCCTCGGTTCCCAGGCTTTGAATCCGCACCATGCCGTTAAACACCGTGGCGCGGGCCAGGTAAATCACCAGGTCATCGCGTGAGGGGCGGTTCACGGTCGTACTGGCGGTCAAATGGCCCAGACCACGTTCGTCCATTTCCTGGGAAAGCGCCATGGCCGTATTGCGAATGCCCCGAATCGCCACGATGACCGAGGCTACCGCCATGGTGATATCCACCCCCTCGTCGGTCAAAATTTGCTGGCTGGATAGAAACTGAAAGTTGCGCTCTCCCAGGTCGCTGCGAATGCGGCGATGAATCAGGTTTTCGGGCTGAAAGTGGGTGAGGGCTCCCACAATGGCACCGCAGGCAGCCCTGGGTTCGCGCCAGGGGGCTTCGCGGGTTTTGCCGTAGATGTGTCGGCCATTTTCCTTTAAGCGGCCCACATGGGTTTTAAGGTCAATAGCCACCAGGGAAATCGACTGGGGGTTGCCTTCGTAGACCCGCCGCTTTAAGGACTCGTCTAACTCGTGGGCGACGGTTACGTGGGCCAAGGTAGCTCCGTTGTCAGTACCGCCTCCAGCGGGGAAAAATGCCTCCAGCTTCAGTTCGCCAATTTCCGACAGGGTGGCAAACCGGGAAGCCACGACATCCCGGTAGCGCTTGGTGGCCTCGCCCTGGTGGATGCGATCGCCACAGTTGGTATAGGCCAGGGTTGTCACCGCGCTAGGCAAGCTCATGTCGGCACCGCAGGCTTTCATATCAGTAGGGCTGGCGGCGGCAAATTGCAGTTCATCCCGCAGCAGTTGCAGGCCGTTGATCAGGGCGTAGCGATCGCTGACTATCTCATTCAGATAGTTGTGATAGGCATTGCGCTCCATACCAAAGCTGGCCCCGAGTTGCCAGAATCGCTCCACGCGCCGCTCGGTTGGAGCTGGGTCAAAGGGTAGAACCATGGCAAGAGAACCCTGAAATAGCGCTACACGCTTAGCATCATGCCATGCGGGGCGGCGCGGCGGAAGGGTACCAGGGGCAATTAGCGCTAATTACGAGCGTCTTCGGAGCCAGCGTGAGGTCTATAGTTCTCGATTAAGAAGTTGACACTCACCAACAGCACCCACAGCGGGAACAAGAGCACCGCCCAGCCCAGCCGGTCAAGATAGCCAATTCTCAAGAGCATCAGCGCCGCAAACCCGTACCCCAGCCAGTCCAGCCAGCGGGGAATGGCACCGGTGCGCAGAAACAGGGTGGAAGTGGAAATCATAAATACCCCGGCCATGCGCAGGCCATAGGTATTGAAGGCTTCACGGGCTACCCGAAGGGCCAGGGTACTGATGGCCAATTGGGTGTCTGAGGTGGTCGTGGCATCGACCAGAACCAGGCTGGCGGTTGCCGCGGAGCCTACAAACAACATGGCTAAAAACAGCAGCCCACTGCCCATAAAGACCGTGGCAAAGAACTGATCCTCCCGTTCCCCCAATTGGTCGCGCACCACCCCCACAAACCAGAGGAAGGCGATCCCAGCGAAGGGGATCAGGTTCATGGCTAGCAATAGCAGGCGGTGGTCACGCACCAGCCAGGTGGCATCGCTGCTGAACTGGTTGGGGTTCTCCAGCAACAACATCACCATGCTCGTGATTAGTAGAACTGAGAAGATGATACCGGCGATCGCGGCGGCCTTAGGAGCTCTGAGCCGAGCGCGAGGCAGGAGGGGGCTTTGGGCCATATCTAGGCTCCAAGGGGGAGGGGAAAGGGGCTGTTAGGAGTTAGCCCAATCGGCGATGAGATCAGTATAGCCATCGCCGTATGGTTAGGGCTATGGATAAGAGATGGTGATGGTTTTTGGGCCATCAGCCAGTGGCCGCCGGATTGGGGCTAGGCGGGGGGCATGGGAGATCGCCGTACAATTAGCCGAAAGCTCAAATGGCAGGTGGAGGTGTCGATGGGTTCGGCCATGCGGGCTGGGGGGCGGTAGCGGCGGCAATAGCTGGGAGCACACAAAAAGGAACCACCCTTGATCACCCTACGGGGAATTTTCACCTCGGGCATGTCTGGGTCGTAGCTGGCCTCGCGATCGCCGCCTCGGGGGTTAACCCGTTCTCCACAGCAAGCCTCTGGCTTAATTTGGCGGTGCTCCTGGTACCAGTCGGTGGTCCATTCCCAGGTGTTGCCAATGATATCGTAAAGGCCATAGCCATTGGGTGGAAACGCCCCCACGGGGGAGGTGCGTTCGTAGCCATCGAGTTTTTGGTTTTCCCAGGGAAACTCACCCTGCCAGGTGTTGGCCATCATTTTGCCCTTGGGGTGTAGCTCATCGCCCCAGGCAAATTCGGCGTTGTCTAGGCCGCCCTTGGCGGCAAACTCCCACTCCGCCTCGGTGGGAATGGCCTTGCCTATCCAACTGGCGTAGGCCTCCACATCGGCATAGGCGACATGGACCACGGGATGGTTGTCTCGCCCTTTGATCGTGCTACCGGGGCCTTCGGGATGCCGCCAGTTGGCCCCAGGGATGTAGGCCCACCAGTTGTAGTGGCTGCCTTTGTCTACGGGGCGATCGGGCGGCACAAACACACAAGAGGAGGGTTGCAAGAGCGCTGGCTTGGCACCGGGGTATAGCTCCGGGTTGGCGGGGCGCTCGGCCACGGTGACATAGCCCGTCGCTTTGACGAATTTTTGAAACTGGGCATTGGTGACCAGGTATTTATCCATCCAGAAGCCATCCACCGTGACCCGATGAGCCGGGGCTTCTTCGGCGTAGTGGTGGTCAGAGCCCATGGTAAAGGTACCGCCGGGAATCCACACCATGTCTTTGGTGGGAGGGCGACCGGGGGGCTTGGCGGAGGTTGGGGTGAGAGATGTCATGACAGGGCTCCAGGGTTATCGAATGAGCATCAGGTTGGCTAACCAACGGCTATCGGAGAAGCTGTCCAGCAGCAAAATCAGCAGAAAGGTGAGGGGCATGGCCAAAAAGGCCCCAGGCCCCCCCAACAACCACACCCACACTACAAAGGACAAAAAGACCACCGTGGGCGACAGGCTCAGCCCCCGACCCATGAGAAAGGGGGATAGGATATTTTCCGCCAAAATATTGGCTACCGTAAACCCGGCGATCACCACCAGCGCCATGGGCAGGCCAAACTCTGCCAGGGCCAACAGCACCGGCGGAATGGCGGCGATGAAAATGCCGATGTAGGGCACATAGCTGAGGAAAAACAGCAGCACCCCCCACAAAACGGGGAAATCAATGCCCAACAGGGCCAGGGTGATCACCACGGCGATCGCCGTGACCCCATTGACAATGCCCCGCAGACCAAACTGGCGAATGACACTGTGGCCAAATTGAGTGAGCTTTTCCACCCCGCCAGGGCTATCGGCAAAGCTGGCCTTCAGCCGGGCCATTAGAGCTGGCCCTTCGGCTAACAGGAACAGGGTAATCATCACAATCAAAAAGAAGCTGCTGACAAAGTCGGCCAGGCCCTTCAGCAAGGTCTGGCCAACACTGACGAGCAGACCACTACTAAATACCGACTGAAACTGGGGCATGGTCAGGCCGTACTGTTGGAGCCACACCTGCCCCTGGGCCAGGCGATCGTCCAGTTGCCCCGCATACTGACCCAGATTGGCGCTGAGTTGGGCCACTGATAGGCCAATCAAACTAAATAGCAGCCCAAATACCAGCAGCAGCCCTACCAGCACCGCCAGCATGGCCAGGGGAACAGGGACACCCCGGCGTTTCAAGCCTGTATACAGTGGCCCAAACAACAGGCTAAGCACCAGGGCAAACAAAATGGGGTTCAAAACGGGGGCCGCCAGGTGAATGCCGGCCAAAATCACCACAAGGGCTGCTAGAACCTTCAGGATCGGGGCCAGGGCAGAGGGTTGGGTCATGGCTAGAGGGGGCGCAGGGATGAGTTAGAGAGGGTCTTGGCGGTGGGGGGCGTGGTCAGGGCTGGGGGGTAACCCGTGGGCGAGGTGGGACTTGCGGACAATGAACATTTGGGCGTTGAGGGTGAAGCCCCGTCCTCAGTGGCCTGATCTGGGCCCAATGGCCGAGGAGGGGGTTAGCCTTGGGGCTCCTGGATCTGTTCTAGAGGAGGGTCGGCCAGGAGGGGAGATTCCTCGCGGAGATCTTGAATTTCGGCGTCTATGTCATGGAAGCGTTCGATCAGGGGGGTGGATGGCTTGAGAATGACCCCTTTTAACACCAGGTGTGCGGTCAACACCGTAATCATCACCGGAATGGATTGTTCCACTGGGGTGCCAGTAATCAGCAGTACAATCAGGCCCAGGGTGAGGGGAAAGGGTACGATCGCCCCCGGCACCCCCGCCATCAAACACCCCACCGACAGCATTAGGGGAATGCCAGGCAATAGCTGGGCCACCAAGACCCCCAGGGTGCCACCCGCGAAGAACAACGGGAAAATAGGCCCACCAATAAAGCCAGCGGCCAGGGCGGTGGTGGTCGCCAGCAACTTGAGCAAAGCGGCGGACAGCAAAAAGCCAGGGCTCAGGCTAGCCTGATTTTCTACCACCTGCTTGAGCCCTTCGCTGCCTAAAAATTGGGTCAAGGGCATGACCATAGCCAACAGCCCCAGCCAGAAGCCCACCAGGCCACAGCGCAAAATCGGGCGATGATGCCAGCCCGCCATCAGGGGATGGAGGGTCTTCATCAGCAGGGCGAAGATCAAAGCCACTGCCGCCGCCACCACCCCCAGCAACACCGCAACGGGCAAGTGCCAGAGGGCCAGCGGATACACCGGCAATTCCAAAAAGCGCAGCACACCGGCAAAGTGGTTGCCTTGCACCCCATAGAACACCGAAAAACCCAGCAGGGAAGACACGGCAATAATGGCCAACGTGCCGTAGTAATAGCCCGACTGACGATGCTTCAACTCCAGGCCCATGGCAATTACCGCAAAGGGAGCGGTAAATAGCCCAGCAAAGGCACCGGCGATCGCGCTAAAAAAGGTCGTGCGCCGCACCGGATGGGGCAAATTCTTTTTGTCAGCCACCCAGACACTCAACCCCCCGGCTAGAATTCCCACCGGGCCTTCAGGCCCTAGGGAAAACCCACCAATAATAGAAACCAGGGCTACCAACAGGGCCCCCACCACTGGCCGCCGATCCATGGTGCCCTCGGGAATAGCGGAGAAGACATCAACCTCCTCGGCCTGCAAGACTTTGTGGAGGCCCCCGACTAACAGACCGGCCCCGGTCATGATCAGCAGGGTTCTCCAGGTTCCGGAAAAGGGGGCCATGGCCGTTTGCCCATGCCAGAGCAGGTGCAGGCCCCCTTCCATCATCACCACAAAAATCAGGCCCGCTACGGAGGCCAATAGCGCCATTAAGGTACCCCAGCCAAAGCGATACCAGTAGGCTTGAGATCGTGCAAATCCGGTCGGTTTCACGGCTGTACTCCTGCAATAGACAAACTTGGGCCGGTCAGGGCTGTGGCGCTCATCACCGGCCCCCGCCAGGTTCAGCGCCCCGCGGGGCGCGTCTGCCCAGTTCTCCCGCCAGGGGCATCAACAGTAGGAGCATCAACAGCGCCCCTACCAAAATCATGACCAGCACATTCGGGTCGGTGAAATTGCCTGTGGCCACCACCATGGCGGCGGCCACATTGCGCTGGGCGGTGCCGACCCCAGCCACGGAGCGCAGATCTGGCGCTCTACCACCCAGGAAAAACCCGATCGCAAAGGAGCTGGCAATGAACAGCAGGGTGGCCAGCAGCGCACCGCTGCCAATGGTGCCTAAGACACTGTCCAGGTTGAGAATTAGCATCAAGGCAAAGACCGCTAGCAAACTGGTGCTAGAGGCCTGGGCCATCAGGGGTTGGAGCGATCGCGCGATGTCGTCATAGCGAGCATTCATCAATAACCCAATCCCCAGGGGCAGCAACATCAGCAGGATCAGCGATCGGCCAATCTCCCAAGGATTTACCTGCACACCGGGCAAGAGCCACGGCAAGACCAGGGGCATATAAATCACGGTCACCACCATCAGCAGCACCATCAGACCAACGCTAAAGGCCCTGTTGCCCTTAGCCGCCTGGGCCAGCTTAGGCAGAAAGGGGGCACCGGCCGCTGTGGCCAATAAAATTAGTCCGGTGGCCAGGGACTCTTCCAGGGGAATGAGGGTTTTAATCAGGTAGGCCACCAGGGGCACTAACACAAAGTTGGTCACTAAGAGGCGAACCACCAATCCCCCATCCCGCAGGGGTTCCAGAATTTGTCTGACGGTGAGACTGAGCCCCATGGCTAGCATGCTGCTGATCACAAACACCAAGGTGCTGAGATTGGCTAGAACTTGAATAATGTCTTCCATGGGGATAGGGGACTAGTGTGACTATAAATTCCGGTTGGGGTGGATGGGTGGAGGGTGACCAGAGGGGAATTGGGATGCTGATTCAGCACAGATCCCCAGGGGCCTCGCTACATCTGGGGTTCAAGAGCAGGCCACCCAACCAGAAGGCTGAGAGTAGGCCTCATTTTACTCAGGCCATCCCGTCATGGGCCATCATATCGATCGCCACGGTAACGGCCAAAATCAGCACATCATTCTGGCCCGGCTCGATTTCAACACCGTAGGTATCGCGCAGGCGGAACCAGCGTTTAGACACTTCCGCGAGTTTATTGCGGCCTTCCTCGATGGTGTATTCGTGGTCCAGAATGTTGCCCTGTACATCCAGGTCGGGGCCATCGCCAATTTTGACTACCCAGCGATCGCGCAGGGGCGCAATCAGAGCCTTTTTCACCATAGCTAGGCGCTCACCATTGGCCCCTTCAATTTCCACCGAGTCCTTGATGCGCATCATCCGTTCTTGAATCTGGCACAGTTCATGGCCTTGCAGATCTTCAAAAATAAGGGTTTCGCGCACCCGTAGGGCCTTGCCGTTCACCTTGAATACGCGATCGCCGTCCTGATTTTCAATAAAAAAGTCATCCCCCAGGGAAATCAGCCGTTCGCGCATTTTGTAAATGGTATTGCCGCTGTTGCGCTTGCCAAAGCTACGGTCTTGCTGGCGTTCTTCACGACGGTCTTGGCGGGCATCTGGATTAAACATGGCCTATCTCCGTTAGATGACGTTGAGTGGAAATAAACAGGTGGTGCCCCTGTGGGCCATAACTGGTTGGAATTGGGCTGGGCTTAGGGGATGACGCTCCCCAGTGGCTTAAATGATCTCTGGGGTTAAGGGGTGTTGCAAAAACGCTTCGGTAACCTGCCGGTTGCTGTCGTAAATGTGGTTGATGCCCATTTTCGACAGCAGATTGTAGGTTTTCAGCCAATGGCGGAGGGGCTGACTGACCCGGGTCATGGCAAAACCGATGTTTAGCTGCTCCAGCCGTTCGATGGTTTGTTCCAGGGCCTCGGCCCCGGTCACATCAATGTCGGTGATGGCCTCGGCATCTAGCACCAACCACTGCACGGGGGGCTCAGCGGTTTCGACTAAATCGGCAATTTGCTGGGTAAAGAACTCGGCATTGGCAAAGATCAGGGGAGCGCTAAAGCGATAGATCAGCAGACCGGGGGTGGGGGTGGCTTCCGGGTGGCGGGTGGCCACCACGAAACGGTCGTGACCGGGGGCACCGGCCAATACCGCAGTAGGGGGATGGGCGGCGCGGCGGAGCAGGTCAATCATGGATAGCAAGAAGGCAATCACCACCGCCCGCAGGGGACCGAGCACCAGCACACTGACCAGGCAGGCGATCGCAATCCAGAACTCCGACCGGCGCACCCGGAACAGTTCCTTTAGCTCCTCGATTTCGATCAACTTGAGTACGGCATTGGCCACAATACCGGCCAGGGCGGCACTGGGCAGTAGGGCCAATTGTTGGGTAAAAAACACCAACACCAGCGCCACGATGATGGCCCCCACCAGAGCAGGAATCTGACTGAAGGATCCGTTGCTCTCCATGGCGGCGGTGCGAGAAGCACTGGAGCCAATGGGCAATCCTCCCGTCAGCCCGGCGGCCAGGTTAGCCGCGCCGTAGGCCAACATTTCCTGATCGGCATTAATGGGGTAGCCCCCCCGTTGGGCAAAACTGCGGGCCAGGAGTAGCCCCTCGGCCAGGGTAATGCCGCACATGGCCAGGGCCGAGGGCAGAAGTTGGCCAAAGTCGGCCAGGGTAACCTGGGGAATGGTCAAGCTGGGCAGACCGGCGGGTATTTGCCCCAGCACACTGACGCCCCGTTGATCGAGCTGAAACCCAGCGACCAAAATCGTCATCAAGACCAGTGCCACCAAAGCCCCTGGAATACGGGGTGCAAACCGCTTCAGCAGCCGAATGATGACAATTGTTCCGAGCCCAATCGCCACGGTGTAGGGATTAGACTCAAATACCCGGATAATCAACTCGAACACTTCGCGAAACCAACCTTCGGCTTCTACGGCAAGGCCCATAATTTTTTTGACCTGGCTGACCAGTACCTCAAGGCCCAGCCCTGAGATGAAGCCTGCCAGCACCGCCTTGGATAGGAAATTCGCTAAGAAGCCTAGTTTGAAGTACCAGAACAGGGCAAAAATCAGGGCACACAGCAGGGTTGCCGCCAGAGCCAGTTGCCCATAGCGCGGATCCCCAGGGGTGGCCAACCCCACCAGACTGGCCCCCAGCAAGGCGGCGATGGCTGCATCGGGGCTAGCTACCACCTGGCGAGAGGTACAAAAAATGGCGTAGGCCACCATGGGCAAAATCGCCGCATACAGCCCTGCGGTTGGCGATAGGCCCGCCACCTGGGCGTAGCCGATATTCAGCGGAATCATCAAGGCGGCCAGGGTTACCCCCGCCAGAATTTCCTTGGGCAGGTCAGCCTGGCTGACACCGCGTAACCCCTGGAAAAGTTGAATGTTCATCGACCCAAATGAGTAAGGATTTCAGGCTCAGTCTCAGTAGATCACAACCCCCCGGCCAGCCCTCTCCCCCAGCCCCTCTCCCAGGCCGGGAGAGGGGGGTCGGCAACCGCCTTCAAAGTCCCTCTCCCAACTTGGAGGAGGGATTTAGGGTGGGGGTCAACTCTCGGTCAGGCCGCTTGTTTTCGATTTACTGACCTGACCCTCAGCCACCGATCACCGCTAGAGCTCATAGCACGGTCAGGCCATTAGGAAAGAACCCCCCTCCCCAAGCCAGTTGAAGAGGGAGGTGTTGGTGTGAGGCAACTCAGACCGTCGCGGGTTAAGCGCTACCCGCGCCTGCGGTCATTTTTTCCAACGCCTGGTCAACGCTGAAACTGGCCGCCTTCTGGCGGGGCGGGTAGTCTACAAAGGTAGCCAGAAACTGGGCCACATAGGCTTGAGCTGGCACCAGCATGAAGGCGTGATCCAGCATCCAATCCCAATAGGTGTTAGAGGTAACGTCTGCCCGCTCGTAGGGATCGGTCAGCAGGTTGAAGATCTTGGGCAGCCGCAGGGCTACAAAGGGTTCGGCCCAAATCTGCAAGGTGCCTGTCTGGCGCTGTTCCATAAAGACAAATTTCCAGTTGTCGTAGCGCAGACCGGTCAGGTCACCATCGTCGGAGAAGTAGAAGAATTCCACCCGCGGACTTTTGTCGGCTTTGCCCGTCCAGTAGTCCAGCATGTTGTAGCCATCCAGGTGGATTTTGAAGGTTTTATTGCCGACTGAGTGGCCGGTCAAAAGCTTTTGCTTGATCTCCGGTTCTCCAGCCGCCGCCAGCAGCGTGGGCAACCAATCCAGGTGGCTGACTGTGCCCGTCAGATTCACCCCAGCGGGAATTTTACCTGGCCAGCGCACCATCGCCGGCACCCGGTAGGCGCCCTCCCAATTGGAGTTTTTCTCGCTGCGGAAGGGGGTCATGCCCGCATCGGGCCAGCTATTCATGTGGGGGCCATTGTCGGTGCTATACATGACGATGGTATCTTCGGTAATGCCCAGCTCATCCAGCAAGTTGAGCATTTCGCCGATGCAGTTGTCGTGATAGATCATCACGTCGTGGTATTCCGACTGCCAACGGCCAGCCTGACCGCGATCTTGGGGGCGAACGTGGGTGCGGAAGTGCATGTGGGTGGTGTTGAACCACACGAAGAAGGGTTCACCGGAGGCTACCGCATCGCGAATGAAGCGCTTAGCCTCACTCATAAATTCTTCGTCGGCGGTTTCCATGCGTTTTTTCGTCAGCGGGCCGGTGTTTTCAATCCGCTGGGTGCCGTCGCCATTGGCCCAACAGTGCAACACCCCACGGGGGCCATAGTTGTCTCGAAAATTGGGAAAATCTGCCGGTTGGGGATAATCGGGTAATTCGGGCTCTTCTTCGGCGTTGAGGTGGTACAGGTTGCCAAAGAACTCATCAAACCCGTGCATGGTGGGCAGGTGCTCGTCGCGATCGCCAAAGTGGTTCTTACCAAACTGGCCCGTGCGGTAACCCAGGGGTTTTAACAGTTCAGCAATGGTCGGATCTTCAGCCCTGAAGCCCAATTCTGCCCCGGGCAGGCCAACCTTGCTGAGCCCCGTGCGAAACACCGACTGCCCGGTAATAAAGGCCGCCCGACCAGCGGTACAGCTCTGCTCCGCATAGTAATGGATAAATTTTGCCCCTTCCTTAGCCACGCGATCAATGTTAGGGGTCTGGTAACCCATCAGGCCATCGCTATAGCAGCTCAGGTTGCTCTGGCCGATGTCGTCACCCCAGAGGATCAATATATTGGGTTTACCGTTTGGCATGAGGTGAAATCTCCTTAATAACTCGTGAATTGGGTATAGTCGCCAGCCCCCACCCGATGCACACTTCCGCCAGCCTTATTGCCCCTTGCCCACGCAAGGCGTGCTTGCAGCGCTTAACGGAATGTGGTTGAGAGCGCACTGGAAAAAATCATGCGGCAAACTCCCTAAAACCCTATATTCAAGATTTGCTTGTTTCCCACCCTTAAACTTCGTTAACCTATACAATTTTGGCTCTATCGGTCTAGGGATGGGGATGAGCGCCTGAGCGCAGGTAAATGAGGGT
>CAYUBC010000068.1:0-11469 GCA_964442885.1 uncultured bacterium
TGGGTTCCGCTAAGGCTTCACCCAACCTACACATCAAGGCTTGACAGACCACTAGGGACAAAGGTTGAAACTTTTGGGCAACTGGGCAGTCTTTAGGGATAGGTGAATGGTAGATACACCCAGTCAAATCCCGCCGGGCAACCGGGGGATTTTTTTTTAGAGGGCAGAAACCGCAGAATGGCCAGTCTGGCTGTTTATCCCGAATTATGCACGCCCGTCCCATCATAAATAGGGCCAGTGGTGGGGCATCCCTTCCAAAAAAGAGCGCCAAAAAATGGGCGTAGACCCAGTCTACGCCCATTCACCAGAGACTCAAGCAGTGGCTAGCGCCACATCACAGCTTAGTTGGATAGCTTGCGGTAGGGAACCGCCGTGGCAATGTCGATATTGCCGGTAGAAACGCGGGCCGGAGCGGCACTGGAGGGGCCAATGCTGCGGGCCATGTCGAGGAACATTCTGGGGTTGCCAGGAGTAACCTTCTTTTCTTGGGGCACAAACCGCTTGACCTGAGACTGCCAAACAATTTGAGGGAAGCCCAGAATATTGCGGTGGTAGGCGTCGTAGCGGGGATTCTTGATGTGGATAGGCCGCTCACCCTCAGCCCGACCGGGCAGCACCCGCCGCCGCTGGTAGGGAACGGTGTTGTAGCCGAAGCTGGTGAGATACTCCTCGCTGTTGAGGAGTTCGTCCACAAACCCCTGAATGCCCTTGGTGGCCACTACGATGGACCAGGCGATTTTTTCGCGATCGCTATACACCTCGCGACCCAGGATCTTTTGGACGCAGTGCTCTACGAACTTGTAATTGCTGTTCTTCTCGTAGAAGCTTTCGTAGAACGTGGTCGATAGGGCCAGCCCGCGAATGAAGTCGCGCACAGTAATTTGCCCATTGCGCAGTTGCGACTCCAGGAAAGGCTCCCGATCCCACTTAAAGGCGTGGAAGAACATTTGCCGGTAGGCCGCTTCAATCAGCGCATCCATGCCAACGCCGCTATATTGGTCGTCGGTAGAGAAAACTCTCAGCTCACGGGGGCCACCCACATCAAAGGAGGCAACCCGCTGGTTTTGACTGGACGGGGGATAATTAAGTAACGGAAGAGGCACGTTTGAATCTCCAGAATCTTAGGAAAATTTACAAACTTTAGGGATGATCATACGGGAACGCCAGCCCTGAACCTGAGCCATCTGAGCAAATCATCACAGTCCTTAACATTCCTGGAAAGTAGTCAGAAGCCAGACTTCGGGGTTATTGCGTGGGTAAAGGGGGAGGCTAAAAGCTTAATGACAACCGACTGGCCAGGGAAGACCGTTGGCTTTGCCACGCTAGCTTTTTCAACTTTTATAACGTTTTAGGGCTGGTTCGGCGTTTGCGGAGGGAACAGTGAACCCTAGCGGTGGCATGGCCGCCCGCTAGCCAATGCTCCTGCTCTCTGCTCTGGAATGCGCTATGAATGACTTCTTCAAAGGCTTTGAACAACTGCTCGAACTGGCCAAGACCCTGGAAGAAAAAGCCGAAAACGGCGAGCTAAAAACCAATATTCAGGTCAACGCCCGCGGCCTTAGCAGCATTCCTCGCCAGGGCAACATTCCCAATGCTGGCGTCAGCCGCATGAATTACCCGGCCAGTACGGCTGAGGCATCCTCCCTAGAGGACGTGATTATTCCCCCGCCTCCCGCCGCCGCTCCCGCCGCTGCTACTGCACCGTCTACCCGGCCAAACCTGGGCGGCCTGGCCGCTACCCTCCAAGAACTGCGGGAACTGGTCGAAATCCCCCTAAAGCGGCCCGATGTTCTGGCCAAGCTGGGCCTGGAGCCCACTCGCGGCGTGCTGCTGGTAGGCCCGCCCGGTACGGGCAAAACCCTCACCGCCCGCTCCCTGGCCGAGGAGTTAGGGGTTAACTACATTGCCATCGTTGGCCCAGAGGTGATGGGTAAGTATTACGGGGAAGCTGAGTCGCGCCTGCGGGGGATTTTCGAGAAGGCGAAACAGGCGGCTCCTTGCCTGGTGTTTATTGACGAAATCGACAGCCTAGCCCCCGACCGCAGCAAGGTTGAGGGTGAGGTAGAAAAACGCCTGGTTGCCACCCTGCTGGGGCTAATGGATGGCTTTGCCCAAACCCAGGGCGTGCTGGTGCTGGCCGCCACCAACCGGCCCGACCACCTCGACCCCGCCCTCCGACGACCAGGCCGCTTTGACCGCGAGGTACAGTTTCGGGTGCCCGATCGCCAGGGACGGCTGGAGATTCTCCAAATTCAAACCCGCGATATGCCTCTGGATGGGGTCGATTTAGCTACCATCGCTGATTTAGCGGTGGGGCTAGTCGGGGCCGACCTCAAGGCCCTCTGCCAAAAGGCCGCTTACCTGGCCCTGCGCCGCCAGGTCCCCAGCCTTAGTGCCCCCCTACCCGATACCATGACCCTGGTACAGGAGGATTTTTTGCAGGCCATCAAAGTAATCAAACCTTCTGTGCTGCGATCGGTGGAGGTAGAAGCCCCCGCGATCGCCTGGGAGGACATCGGCGGTTTAGCGGCGATCAAACAGACCCTTCAGGAGTCGGTGGAAGGGGCGCTACTTTACCCCGACCTCTACGCCAAAACGGGGGCTAAGGCTCCCCGGGGGCTGCTGCTGTGGGGGCCACCGGGCACCGGCAAAACCCTGCTGGCCAAAGCCGTTGCCGCCCAGGCCAGGGCAAACTTTATCGCCGTGAACGGGCCAGAGTTGCTGAGCCGCTGGGTGGGAGCCGCCGAGCAGGCCGTGCGAGAGCTGTTTGCCAAGGCGCGGCAGGCGGCCCCCTGTGTGGTGTTTATTGATGAAATTGATACCCTGGTACCAGCCAGAGGGCAGTATCTGGGGGATTCGGGGGTGAGCGATCGCGTAGTGGGCCAGCTTTTGACCGAGCTAGACGGCCTGCAAGACTGCCCCAACGTGCTGATGATTGGCGCTACCAACCGCCCCAGCGCCCTAGACCCGGCCATTCTCCGGGCTGGTCGCATTGACCTCCAACTTGAGGTGGGTTTGCCCGATGCGGCGAGTCGGCTGGCCATTCTGCAGGTTCACAATCAGGATCGGCCCCTGGAAGGCGTTGATTTGGAGCACTGGGCCACCCTCACCGAAGGCTGGAACGGGGCTGACCTGGCCCTGCTTAGCAACCAGGCCGCCCTGGAGGCCATCCGAGCCTATCGGGCGCAGGGAATGAGCGACCCCAGCCAGATCCAAATTGGCGCTGACCATTGGCAGCAGGCCTATCAGATGATTCTCAGCCACCGCCGCTAAGCCTGGAGGAACCCGATTTCTTGAAGAAACCGGGTTCCTGGGGAGAGCTACCCTGCGCTACTAGCTTCCTGAAAAATAACCTCAGCGTTGCGGAGCCGCTTGTAGGTGCGATAGCGCTGGTACAGATCACGGTTAGAGAAAAAGAACAGCGACACCGCTTCCCACAAAAACACCCAACCACCGATGAATAGCCCTTCGGTTAGGACTGCGGTAATATCGCTAACATCGGCAGGCTTGGACAACAGCCTGCCGACCCAAAGCGTGCCCAGCCCTGCAAAGATGTACCGAAACGTGCGGGTGTTAATCAGCCGCATCTCTTTCTTAAGCAGATAGACCTTAAAGTTAACGCTATTTTGCAGCCCGGCTCGCACCTCCTCTTCCATCAACTGGTTGCGGCCACCAGGCGGTAGCGTGAAGCAAAGTTCAATGGTATATCGGGAGGGAATTTCATTGGCGCTTCCCTCCAGATAAAACTGCAAATCCTGATCAAGCTCCCGGCGCTTGAAGGGGGCAGGATCCCACTCATTGAAGATAGCTGTGTAGTTATCCAGAGCGACCTCGATCATATAAGCATTATTAGCCTTATCGATGGCATACACTTCGCTAAAGCCAAGATCCCGTTTTCCCATGGAATATCTCGCCTATTGCGCCTGATTAAGAGGTAATTATTATCCTGGCAAACGTGTCGCCTTTGCCCAAAGCGTTACGCTTTAAACCGATTGAGCGCCTCAGCACGTTAAGTAGTGCAAGGTCGATGGTGAACCGTCCGCCCGCACCCGAAACCGCCAGTGAACGCCCCAGCCAAATCGCTAAAATAACTTTGGCCAGACTAAACACTAGCCCTACTATTTGAGGAAACCCATGCCTAAAGCTACCTGGAATGGCGTTGTTTTAGCCGAAAGCGATCAGTGCGAAGTAGTGGAGGGTAATCAATACTTTCCGCCCGATGCCCTCAATCAAGCCTATTTTCAACCCATCTCTAAAACCACCGTTTGCCCCTGGAAAGGAACCGCCAGCTACTATGACATCGTGGTAGACGGCCAGGTCAACGCCGGAGCCGCCTGGTACTACCCCGATCCTAAACCTGCGGCCAACAACATCAAAGGCTACGTGGCGTTTTATAGCAACAAGGTCAAGGTAGACCTCTAAGTCACCCCCAGGGGGAAAGCTCCCCAGGCCGTCACCCCTTTCCCCGTGCCTCCCCTGCTTCGCCTACTCTGCCGCAAAGGCCATTTGCCAGAAGGCCGCTTCTAAATTGGCCACTCTGAGGAAAGTCGTTTCGGCTAACGCCTGGGTGTGATCGCTGGCGACCGCCAGGGCTTCATCCGCCTGGGCCGCCAGGAGGTTTACATAGTCGGTAAAGCCGGGGTTGCCCCAGCGATCGGCAAAGTCTGTGTAGGGGGCGGGCATGGGGCCAGGTAACTGCCAGCCCTGGTTGTAGCCATACTCAATGGCCCAGAGCGCTGTGGCCTGCACCGCATAGGGCTCTGGAGCCAGGGTGGCCATAAACTCACAGTACTGCTGACAGGTGGCCTGACGCGGGGCGTTTAAGTCCAAGCCCCGTTCGGTAGCCTTGTCCTGAAACCAGAGTAGTTCGTCCTTAAGGGCACCCAACCCACTCAGCAGGGCATCTAGATGCTCGTCAGGGGCGGATCCCAGCACCCGACCTACCATGCGGGTAAAGTCTTTGACAAATAGATAGTCCTGCACCAGCCAGGTGTTGAACTGAGCAGGCTGGATGTTGCCATCTTTGCAGCCCGTCAGGAAGGGATGAACGGTGGCACTGTGCCAGGCGGCTGGGTGATTTTGAAGGAGAGCGTTGCAGGAAACAGGCATAATTAAAGGTAGAAGGCAGACGCTAGAAGCCGGAAAGCAAGCTTTATTATCTTAGGGTGATTCATCGGCCAAGTCCCTAGCATTATATGAGGTTAGCGATGTCGCTCAAGGCCAGCGTCCAGCACTTCCAAACCCTGGTGATGTCCTTTCATCCTGTGATTGTGATTGAAACCGTGGAGGAAGAACGGGTACAGGGGCTCATTTCCTTGGCCTGCGCCGATATGCAACTGGCCACCTTTGAGTGGAGCGTAGCTCAGGGGTTGCTGAGATCGCCCGACAGCCCCGACCACCGCTGGCAAAACGACTACGCCCCTCCCAGCGCTAAACGGGGCCAGGCTCTCCCCAAAACCACCGACCCCCTTGATATGCTGCGCCACATTCAGGATATGTCCATCAAAGCTGTCTACTGGCTAAAGGATTTTACCGAAAACCTGAAAGACCCGGTTGTAGCACGGCAGTTTCGGGAAGTCATCCAGCAGTTTGCCCTGAATCGCTCTACCGTGGTGCTGAGCGGCGCTAATCTCGAACTGCCCGCCGAGATTGCCCACGACGCCGTCTACCTGGATTTGAAACTGCCCCAGCCAGAGGAGCTTTATGCCGCTGTTTCTGAGGTAGTGCGGGCGCTGAAGGGGCGGGTCAAGGTAGAGCTTGCCCCCGACGATATCCACGCTCTGGTCAAAGCCCTCCAGGGCATGACCCTGAGCCAGGCCCGCAAGGTGGTGTCCTACGCAGCCCTCCACGATGGCAAACTGAATGCCGAGGATATCCAGCGCGTGCAGGAACGCAAGGCTCGCGTCATTCGCGAGGAGGGCCTGCTAGACTACTTTCCCCCCGAAACTAACCTGGCCGAACTGGGCGGCTTCGAGGGCTTAAAGCGCTGGCTAGCCTATGCCCGGGTAGGCTTTACGCCCCAGGCGCGTGCCTACCACCTGCCCGCACCCAAAGGCATTTTAATTGTTGGCATTCAGGGCTGTGGCAAGTCTCTGGCGGCCAAAACCATCGCTGGCCAGTGGAACCTGCCCCTGCTCAAGCTCGATGCCGGTCGGCTGTACAACAAGTACATTGGCGAGTCCGACAAAAATTTTCGCCGGGCGGTTATGCTAGCCGAGACCATGGCTCCCTGCATCCTGTGGATTGACGAAATCGAAAAAAGCCTGGGCCAAAGCAGCGGCGAGGCAGATGGGGGTCTGAGTCGTCGCCTGTTTGGCTACTTTCTCACCTGGCTGCAAGAAAAATCCCAGGAAATTTTCGTGGTAGCCACGGCTAACGATCTCTCAGCCATTCCACCAGAGCTGCTGCGCAAGGGCCGTTTTGACGAAATTTTCTTTGTTGATTTGCCCGCCACCGCCGAGCGGGAGACCATCTTCCGCATTCACCTCAACCGGCGGCGGCAGGCCATTGAGCACTACGACCTGTCAACCCTGGTGGCTGCTACCGAGGGCTTTAGCGGTGCCGAGATTGAGCAACTCATCATCACCGCTCACTATCGGGCGCTGTACGAAACCCGACCCGCTGATACAGCCCTGCTGCTAGAGGAAATCAAACGAACTGTGCCCCTCTCCATCACCCGGCGCGAGGATATTGAGCGGTTGCGAGCCATTGCCCAGGAGCGCTTTGTGGCGGCTCAGTGAGCAACCCCAGTGAGCAACCCCAGTGAGCAACTCCATGAGCAACCTTAAAGCCACAATCCTGGCACCCGTTATACAAATCCCCAGCCCAAATGAGTCATGATCATATCAATCCTGGCGATGGCTTGTTTATCTGCAATTTGATCGCTAAAGTTGGGGGGACAGCAGGGGTTTAGCCATGTCTCAAACGGTTTATTCCATGCCCAGGGCCATCGCCACCGAGGTGCAGGCTGATGTGGAACTCAAACATGTGGTCAAGTTGTTTAACGACGAGCCCGCAGTTCGTGAGCTAGATTTGCGCGTCAACCAGGGTGAGTTTTTTAGCATTTTGGGGCCTTCTGGCTGCGGCAAAACCACCACCCTGCGGTTGATTGCGGGCTTTGAGACGCCCACCTCAGGGGAGGTTCTGATTCAGGGCGTCAACATGAATCGCACCCCGGCCCACCGCCGCCCGGTTAACACGGTCTTTCAGAGCTATGCCCTGTTCGACCACATGAGCGTTAAAGACAATATTGCCTTTGGGCTGAAAATTAAGCGAATGCCCGCGGCCCAACTGCGAGAGCGCGTCCTGGAAGCGCTGAAGCTGGTGAGAATGGAAGCCTTTGCCGACCGCCTGCCCACTCAGCTTTCTGGTGGGCAGCAGCAGCGGGTGGCGCTGGCTCGGGCGCTGGTCAATCGCCCTGCTGTGATGCTGCTGGATGAGCCCCTGGGCGCGCTGGATCTCAAACTTCGTAAGCAAATGCAGATGGAGTTATCCACGCTGCATCGCCAGCTTGGCATCACTTTTATCATGGTTACCCATGACCAGGAAGAGGCGTTGTCGCTGTCGGATCGCATCGCCGTGATGAACGCAGGTCAGATTGAGCAAATCGGCACCCCCAGTGATATCTATGACCGGCCTCGCACACCCTTTGTGGCTGACTTTATCGGCGATACTAACCTGCTTTCGGGGCGCATCGAGGGTAGTCGTGCTGCGGACAAACTGCAAATCGTTACACAAACGGGCTTACGATTGTGGGCGCAGGGCCATGGAGAGCAGGCGGCAAGCGGCAGTTCCCAGAATGTTGTGGTGAGCGTGCGGCCTGAGAAGGTTCGCCTTAGCCTGGAGCCACCCACAGCGGATAACTGCTTTCAGGGGCAGGTCAGCCACGTTATGTATCTGGGGACCCACGTGCATTGTGGCGTGCGGCTCACCTCTGGGGAAACCTTAACTGCTCTGCAAACGAATCGGGGTAATGCTCTAATCACCGTTGACACTCCGGTATACGTGTATTGGGGAGCTGGCGATTGCCGCCTGCTCAATGCCCCACCGCCCTTAGATAACCTGGATGGATAATCCCGGTTTTGAAAACCTTGCCTGGCTGGATGACATGGGCCTGGCAACCGATGGCTTGAAACCAGAGTCAGGGAATGTTGAAATAGTCCTGTTTAGATACCTCGGATTGCGCCCCCCGTTGATGAAGGAGTAAGGCCATGCCTCAAAAGCTACCCCTGATGTCTAGTCTCCCGCGTCTGAATGGCTTGACCCGGCGTCGGTTTCTACAAAGCTCAGCGGCAGCCGTAGCCGGTGTTTCTCTGGCCAACTGTCGGCAAAACATTACTGGGCCGCAAGCCGGTAGCGGTGGCGAGGGGTCTACCCTCCACATCTACACCTGGGCCAACTATACCGATGATGCCTTGGCGGCGGCGTTTACTGAACGCACCGGCATTAGGATGGTTATTGATATTTTTGACTCCAACGAAATCATGCTGACCAAGATGCAGGCTGGCGGTGGCAGCGCCTACAGCATCATCTATCCCTCGGATTACGTCGTGTCGGAAATGGTGGCCGAGGGAATGTTGATGGAGCTGGATTCAGCCCAGCTGCAGGGGCTGGATAACCTAAAAAGCCAATGGCAAAACCCGGCCTACGACCCCAACAATGCCCACAGCGTCCCTTTTTGCTGGGGCACCACGGGCCTGCTTTACAATCGCGATGCAACCCCCGGCAGCCCCACCGACTGGAGCTTTCTGTGGGATAACAAAGAGGCCATCTCAAAGCGCATCACCATGCTTGATGACATGCGCGAAACCCTGGGCGTGGCGCTAAAAACCCTGGGTTATTCCTACAACACCAACGACCCAGCCCAAATTGAAGCCGCCTTCAGCAAACTCCAGGAGCTTCAACCTCACATTGCAGCCTTTAAGACAACTGGCTTTGAAAACGAAATTCTCACCGGCGACCTATCCGTGTCTATGGCCTACTCCAGCGATGCGATTGTGCTGATGGAAGAGAGCGATCGCCTGGACTACATCATCCCCGCCAGCGGCACCTCCCTGTGGACAGACACGATGGCTATCCCCAGCACCGCCCCCAATGTGGATGCCGCCTACCAGTGGATCAACTTCCTGCTGGAGCCCGAAATTGCTAAAATAGCGGTTGAGCGGCTGTTCTTTGCCACCGCTAACCAGGCCGCCTTTGACCTGTTGCCTGCCGAAATCCGCAACAACACCTCGCTTTATCCCCCAGAGACTGTGCTGACCCAAAGTGAGGGGATCCAATCCATCGACACAGCCAGCAATGACCTGTTTGACCGTTTCTGGACTGAAATTACCAGTGCTTAGGCCAACCGCTGGGCCAGATTTATGAACTCTCTAGGGTAAAATTCAGGAGTCAGCCAGCCAACCGCTGGCGCTAGAAGCAAGCGCTAGTTTGGTCTGGCTTTGGGTTTCTGCTGTTCACCCACCCTCCCCTTAGGCCGCATCATGGCAGATTCTTCCCTCCACCCGTCCGACCACCCCGGCGGGTGGGCTGAACTCTCAGCCAAGCTAGCCCCTCGGCGCTGGCTAGAGCCCGCGCTACTGCTGGGGCCACCAGGGCTGTGGCTGTTTCTGCTGCTGGTAATTCCCACCCTGTTGATCCTGGAAATTAGTCTGGTGCCGGGTCTGCGGTTAGGGCAACCGGCTGGCGGCTACGGCCTGGGCAACTATTTACAAATTTTGCAGCCAGTTTACCTGCGGGTGATTGGGCGATCGCTGGCCTTTGCCCTAGGCTGTACCGTGCTGTGTCTGGGGTTAGGGTTTCCGGTGGCCTACTGGCTGGCGCTAATGTCTCCCAAACGCTGGCGCAACCTGCTGTTAGTGGGGTTTATTCTGCCCCTGTGGACATCGTCTCTGCTGCGCGCCTATGCCTGGACGGCCATTCTTCGGCCCAGTGGGGTACTCAATACCATGTTTCAGGCTTTGGGCTTACCCGCGCAAAGCTGGCTGAATACTCCCACAGCGGTGTTCATTGGCCTCACCTATAGCTTTTTACCCTACATGGTGCTGATTCTCTACGCCTCCCTGGAAAAGCTGGACACTCGCCTGCTGGAGGCCGCCGCCGACCTGGGAGCTAACCCCCACCAGCAGTTCTGGAAAATTGCCGTGCCTCAAACGTTGCCTGGCATTGCGGCGGGATGTTTGCTCGTATTCATTGCCGCCTTGGGAGACTTTGTGGTGCCTACCCTGCTGGGCGGGGCGTCATCAATGAACATCAGCCGTCTGATTTACAACCAGTTCTTGGGGCCAACCCGGGCCTGGGGCTTTGGCTCAGCGCTGAGTATGGTGCTGATTTTTGCCGTCAGCCTGGCCATTGCGCTCTTGCTTAAGTATGGCGATCGCAGTACGGTGACAGAAACGTCCCAGTAAGTCGGGTTGAGATAGCATGCAACCTCTCAAGTTTGCTCAGCCTATGGCCTCTGCTCCTAAAGTTACCTGGCAAAGCCTCCTCACCGCCGTGATGTATGGCTTTATGTACTTTCCCATCATCGTGCTGGCGGTGTATAGCTTTAATGCCTCGCGCTACAGTGCCAGTTGGGAAGGCTTTAGCCTGACGTGGTATCGCAGCCTGTTTCAAGACAGTCGCATTTTCTCGGCGTTGATGGATAGCCTCACCATTGCCGTTGTAGCCGTGGCCATTTCAGCGGTGTTGGGCACGATGATGGCCATTGGCCTGGCTAAGTATCGCTTTCGGGGCAAGGGGCTATATCGCGGGATCGCCTACCTGCCGCTGATTGTTCCGGATATCGCCATTGCCGTAGCTACCCTGGTATTTCTTACCTCGGTGGCCATTCCCCTCAGCCTGTGGACAATTATTGTTTCCCACGTGGTGTTTTGTTTGGCTTACATTGCGGTGGTGGTATCCAGTCGGCTGCAAAATCTCGATCCCAATTTGGAGGAAGCCGCTCTAGATCTGGGTGCTACCCCCTTTCAGGCCATGATGAAGGTGCTAATTCCCCAACTAGCCCCCGGCATCCTGGCGGGCTGCCTGCTAGCTTTTGTGCTGAGCATGGACGACCTGCTGATTTCCAGCTTCACCGCTGGCGGGGGTGCTAATCCGCTACCGCTAGAAATCTTCAGCCGCGTGCGCACGGGGGTAAAGCCAGATATCAACGCCCTCAGCGTAGTGCTGATTACCGGCTCAGCCCTGATCTCCGGGGCCGCCGAGTATGTGCGGTACCGCAGCGATCGTCATCGCAAAAACGCGACTTAGCCTGGCGTGCCAAATCCAAACCCACCCCTACCCCTCCCAGGAGGGGAATCCAGAATCCACCCCCTCATAACAAGGCCGACACAAACAGCCCACGGGAAAACTGACCCTGGTAATATATCGACCTGATTTCCATCAGGTTCCTCCAACGGTGTCTGATTCAGGATGGTTGTAACCCCCAGGGCCAAATCCGCCGACCGCTCTGCCCTTTTGCCGGGTTTG
>CAYUBC010000069.1:0-2874 GCA_964442885.1 uncultured bacterium
TGACGCCAGAGTCTAGCCACCCACTGTCAGCATCACGTGAAGGAGGTGCATGTGTTGGCCGTGAGTGATACCAGTGAGGTCAACTTGAGTGCCCATCAAGGTCGCTTAAACCCTGCGGATTTGGGGGTGTTGAGCAACGACCGCGATGTTGGTTTTTTCCTGCACCCGACCCTGGTTCTGGATGCCAATGATGGGTTTCCCCTGGGCGTAAGCGACGTGCATCTCTGGAGCCGACCAATGGACCATGAGGATAAACACACCCGGAACTACAAGGCCTTACCGATTGAAGCGAAAGAATCCTTCAAGTGGCTGCATGGCCCCCAATACGGTCAGCGAAGGTTAGCCGCGGCGGCGCGGGTGACCTATGTCGGGGACCGCGAGGCGGATATTTACGAACTGTGGGAGCGGGTTCCCAATGCGACGACCCAGGTGTTGGTGCGAGCCAGTCGGAACCGGACCCTGCTCAACACCTCCTTACGCTTGTATGACTATCTCGCTCAGCAACCGAGTCAGGGCACCTATGCCGTTCAAGTTACCGGCGATAGTCGTAAGGAGCGAGCGGCTCGGGAAGCCTGGATGACCGTGCGCTTTGTCCCGGTGACGATGAAGCGTCCCCAACGGCTGCCCGAGCAGGCCGCCGTGGCCGAGATCCCCCTCTATGCGGTTGAGGCCCGAGAACTGCACCCGCCCAAGGGGCAAGCCCCGGTCCACTGGCGATTGCTCACGACCCATCTGGTGGAGACCCTGGAGCAGGCGCTCCAGGTGATTCGCTGGTATGCGTGGCGCTGGCGCATTGAGCAACTCTTTGCGGTGCTCAAACAACATGGCCTCGACCTGGAATCCACCTAATTGGAATCGGTGGCGGCGCTGCGTCTTGAGTCTGGGTGCCGCCCTACGCACCTTACAGGTACATCTTGGGCGGCACGATGAGTCTCGCTCCGCCGATGTGGTTTTCTCAAAGCCCCAGCAGCGGTGTTTAGCCGCCCTCGGCGCTCGGCTTTACGGGCGCACTCGTAAGCAACAAAACCCTTTTGCCCCCAAGACCCTGGCTTGGGCCAGTTGGCTCATTGCCCGCTTGGGAGGGTGGTCAGGGTATAGCAGTCAGCGGCCTCCAGGCATAGCCACTTACTTCAGAGGGCTCAAAGACTTTGACCGTATCTTTGACGGTTGGTCTATGGCTCGCTTATGAGATGTGTATAAGCAGTAGCCCAGGAGGGAGAGGGGAGCCGGAAGCGCTTCAAAGTCCCTCTCCCAAGATGGGCTGCCGTGTACACATAAGTCTTGAAACCCTTGCTGTTCCGGCTTTTCCCACCCTCCGGGAAGCAAGCTACATCCCCCAACCCCTTCTCCCAGGGCGGGAGAAGGGGAGCCGGAAAGCCTTGTCTTGCCTCCCCCTCTCCCATTTTTGGGAGAGGGGGACTGAGGGGGTGAGGGCCAAGATGTGTATACACGGCAGCCTGCTCTGGGGAGGCGAGATCCCCATTGCAGAGTCACCGGCATAAATAAATAAATAAATAAATAGAGCTAAAAATTTATTAAAAACGAGAGCTGTAGAAAATACCAAGGACTGAGCTGATCACCAACTCCTTGCCGAATAGCAGACCCTGGGAAAGCCACCGAACCACTGCCATAGAGCAGAAAATTACGCGACAGATTATACCGAGCTTAGTAGCTTGTCCAACCGCCATCGGTGGCGTAGACTGCTCCAGTCAGGTTGGAGGCATCGGGGGAGAGCAAGAACAGGATCACCGCCGCCTGTTCCCAGACGGTAGCCATGCGCTGGTTAGAGTCGGAGGCCATCAGCAGACTCATGGTTTTGAGCAGGGCCGTGGGGCTGCCGCCGCCTTCCTGCTGCGATTCGCGCACAAACTCAAAGGCTCGCTCCACCATGGGGGTGTCTGTGGCGGCCATGTTAACGGAGTTGATGCGAATGCCGTAGGGGGCATAGTCCACCGCCGCCTGCCGGGTTAGCCCCGTGACTCCGTGTTTGCTGGCGACGTAGGCCGGGTTGCCGCCTAAGCCCGTCAGCCCCGCAATGGAGCCAATATTGACGATCGCACCACCCCGGCCCTGATTCACTAGCTGGCGCAGTTCCGACCGCATGGATTTGAACACGCCGGTGGTGTTGGTGGCCAGTACGGTTTCCCAATACTCATCACTGGCTTCGTGGATAGATTTTGGTAGCAGATGGCGCTGGCCTTGAAAGTTCAGCGGTTGCCCCGGATCGCCGCCATCCATGATGCCCGCTGCATTCAGGGCCAAATCTAGCCCTCCGTACAGGCGCACGGCTTCAGCCACCGCTCGGTCACACAGGGCGGTATCTACCACATTGCCCACAATGGCCACGGCTTGATGCCCTTCGCTTTTGATCTGGCCAATCGTTTCATTGAGTTCTCTTTCTTTACGATCAAGCCCCACCACCTTAGCCCCTTCCCGCGCCGCCCGAATGGCTGTGGCTGCACCAATGCCGGTAGCAGCGCCCGTAATCAGCAGGGTCTTCTCCTGAAAGCGGTTGGGAATAAAGTAGCTGGGATCGGTAGGGGTAATGTCAACCATAGAAGTTGGTCTCGGAGAAGCGGTAGAGGATCGGTTAGAAGTCTGAGCTAAGGTACCTGGGGCTTGGGGAGCGGGGACACCTTGAGCTTGGGATTGAAAGGCCGACAGGGCCAAAGCACCAGCCATAGAGCTAGTCCCCAGGGCAAGGAATTGACGCCGCTTCAGCCAGTGGCGCAGCATTTCTTGCCCCCCTGGACTATCGAAATTAAGTTGAGAAAAATCGGGTTCCATCGACAAAAAAATAGACTTTATATTGTGCGCTGTATCGCCTTAGCCAGTTAGGTTCAGTAGATCGAAAACAAGCGGTCTTGCCTTGAG
>CAYUBC010000069.1:2884-11403 GCA_964442885.1 uncultured bacterium
CTGCCCTGGGAGAGGGGCTGGGGGAGAGGGCTGGCGGGGACTTTGTGATCTACTGAGGTTAGGTTAGGGCATCTGTCCAGGACACATCATACGCCCTTTGACATTACCCGTTGGGTTAGCCCTAGGGCGGCGTCTCAGCCCTCCCCCAGAGGGGCATAGCGCATACGGCGTAGCCACCGCCCTGCGACTAGCACTTTGAAGCAGAAATAACTCGCCTATTCGCTAAAGCAGAAACCCTTGTGTAGCCAGGAATTCCGCTTCTGCCTTCTGCCTTCTTACTTCTGCCTTTCGATACTAGGCCGTTTGTACGATAATCACCCTAAGTTGTTCAGGGGTCTGCAAAAAAGGCTATGAGAAGCCCATTTACGCAATTACCGTCTCAAACAAAAACTGAACCGTCTCAGGGTCAGAGACACGGTAATTTAGCTTTTCAAAGCCAATCACCGCCCCGGCTTGATCTTTCATCAAAATCACCTCATCCGCTGTTTCCTCGCAGATGTATTCATCGGTGGGTTCCCCAAACCATACGGTTAGCGTGTTTCCTACTTTGTCGTGGTAAACCTTTACAGTCGCCATATCGCTTCGCCTGCCTTAATCGCATCCGTTGGGTAAGCATCGTAGCGATCTGCCGATGGGCACGCAAGCTTTGCTCATCCTACAGTACGTAGGATTGCTGAACTTGAAGTGGGGATCTTCTGATTGTAGAAATTGCCGTAGTTCTAAGTCAAAACCGCACGCATGGCCTCTACCAGGCGCTCCACCTGCGGGGGCTGAATCCAGTAGTGGGTGACGGCGCGCAGGGTGCGATCGCTGTAGCCGCCAATGTACAGCCCATGCTCGGCCCCCAACCGCTTGACTAGCTCAGACGGCGTTACCGGAGCCGCCTCCGTCAGGTCAAAAAATACCAGGTTGGTTTCCACAGCCATGGGGTCGATGTGGAGGCCAGGAATAGTCGCCAGCCCCTGGGCCAACTGCTGGGCGTTGTCGTGATCCTCCTGGAGGCGCTGGGTCATGGTCTTTAGGGAAATCAACCCGGCGGCGGCCAGCACTCCGGCCTGGCGCATACCGCCGCCCAGCAGTTTGCGGTAGCGGCGGGCCTGGTGGATGAAGGCTTCAGAACCTACCAGCACCGAGCCGACCGGGGCGCACAACCCCTTGCTCAAGCACACGCTAACGGAATCCACCCAGCGGGTAATCGCCTGCGGATCCACACCTAGCGCCGTCGCGGCGTTGAACAGTCTCGCCCCATCCAGATGCGTGCTGAGCCCGTGGGCCTGGGCAATGGCGTGAACCGCCTCAAAGTACTCTGGCTCAAGGGCGGCCCCGTGGTTGCCGCCGGAGCTATTTTCTAGCAAAATCAGGCGGCTGCCGGGCCAGTGGGGGTCATCGCCGCGAATGGCCTGGCGCAGTTGCTTTAGGTTGAACCGTCCGCGCTGGTCAGTTGGCAAAGGGCGAGGGGTAATGCCGCCCAGCACCGCAATGCCCCCCGCTTCCCAGCAAAAGGTGTGGGCATCTTCACCGAGAATGGCCTCATCACCACGCTGGGCGTGGCTTAGCGCGGCAATCAGGTTACCCTGGGTGCCGCTGCTAACGAATAATCCAGCCTCTTTGCCCAACATCTCCGCGGCTAAACGTTCTAAAGCCGTTACAGTGGGATCTTCGCCATACACGTCGTCACCCAGGTCAGCGCTGGCCATGGCCGCTCGCATCTCATCCGTGGGCCAGGTGACCGTATCTGAGCGAAAATCAACAGAGGGATGAATGGCAGCCATGATGCAGACAATATCTTCAGCAGAGAGTACTTCTATTATGGTCAGACAACCGGTACTGAACAGAGCACTACCGTTGGTTATGGCCATGACGGCCTGGCTGGCTAGCAGCGCAAACCCGGCCCTTGCTGGCCAGGTTTGCACCTACGATCCTGAACTTGGCCCCAATCCTCTGGGCATGAGAACTTACATCACCCTCATTGAAGTGGAAGAGGGCACGGATGTTTTATTTGAGCAACTGCCCTCCCCCGTCGGTGCCGATGCTAATCCGCCAGTAACGGTGGCCTTGCAGCGCTCGCTTACGTTCTACGACACAGATATTGAAGAAACCCGACGGTTGCTATTAACTAATCCTGAGTATTACAACGTTTTAGTTGACTATCCCGACCCTGAGGGCTTTGCGCCTATTAATGCAGTCCTCAGTTGTTCTTAGGGCGCTGACCCTATTCAAAAAACGCAAGGTCTTTCTGCACTTAAATGCTTGACTTAAATGCTTGAGTCAGAAAACAGGGGCAAATATAGGAAACTGCTAGGAAGCTGACAGGAAGTTTCGCAAGTTAAGTAATTCTTAAATGGCTCTTAATCTATAGCCAATGTAACGGTAAATGCAATATGTGATCATTCTGAAGAGATTGCAGGATGTTGCTTTCCGTTTGGGAAAAGATTAGCTAAACCTATGGTTTTGCCTGAACCTCTTTTCTCTGCTTGGCTTCTGTAGAAGCATTTCTGGAAAACTTAAAGGGATTTTAAGACTGGCTAGATCAGCTGAGAAAACCTGAAAGTAAAGCAATTCCTTCAATTATTTCTCGTCAAGTTTTAGTGCTACGGCTTTTGCCGCCGTGTAGCCACGGAGTCTTAAATTTTCTCTAAGGAGACGGGCATGATTGGCATTCCTCTAAAAAAAAGTGTGGTGTTTTCTAAGTTAGCTCTGGTAGCTGTAACCGTAGTGGCGGTGGCTAGCTGCCGTCCTGCCACTACCCCAGATGCGGGCACTGGCGAAGCTGGCGGGGGCGCAACGGGCATGGCTCAGCGAGTCAATCTTACTGGCGCTGGAGCATCTTTCCCGGCTCCCCTGTACCAAAACTGGGCGATTACTCTGGCTCAAAAGGATCCCAACCTCCAAATTAACTACCAGTCCATTGGTAGCGGTGCGGGGATTGAGCAATTTACCGCTGGCACCGTGGACTTTGGCGCTAGCGACACCGCCATGACCGATGAGCAAATGACCGCCGTAACTCGCGGCACCCTGCTGCTGCCCATGACGGCGGGTAGCATTGTTGTGGCCTACAACCTGCAAGGGGTAGAAACCGGGTTGCAACTCACCCGTGATGCCTACGTAGGCATTTTCTCCGGTAAAATCACTCGCTGGAATGACCCGGCCATTGCTGATGCCAACCCCGACGTCCAACTGCCCGACCAGCAAATTACCGTCGTACACCGCTCTGACGGTAGCGGTACCACCGGCGTATTCACCAAGCACCTGAGCGATATTAGCCAGGAGTGGGCCGATTCTATTGGCCAGGGCAATGCGGTGGAATGGCCCAGAACTGGCAACTTTGTCGGTGCCCGTGGTAACGAAGGGGTGACGGCCCAAATTCAAAACGTCAATGGTTCCATGGGCTATGTGGAATTTGGCTTTGCCGAAAACAATGGACTGGCCGTCGCCGCCCTGCGGAACAAGGAGGGTAACTTTATAACGCCCAGTGATGAAACTGCCTCTGCTACCCTGGCAGCAGTGGAACTTCCTGACAACCTGCGGGCCTTCATCACTGACCCCGATGGCGCTGATTCCTACCCCATCGTGACCTATAGCTGGCAGATGCACTTTGTTGACCAGCCCGATCCGGTCAAGGCTGAGGCGCTGGAGCGCTGGATTGAATTTGGCCTCAACGAAGGACAGGATGCTGCCCCTGGCCTGGGCTATGTTCGCTTGCCCGACCCGGTACGGGAGCGGGTCGCCGCAGCGGCAGATGCCATTAGCCCCAACTACACCATCACGCTCCAGTAAGCACCCTGGTCGCTCGGCCAGAGTGGCCTGCGGCCCTCTACTAAGGGATACAAACCAAGTTTCGATTGGCACACAACCAAGTCTACGGCTGGAGGGAACACACTTTCCTCCAGCTTTTTTTATGCATTAGAAAATCGCCCCGGCTCAACCTGGTTGCCTGACAAAACGTTGGAGGTTGGGGGCAGCGGAGCGGAACCCAACCTACACATCAAGGCTTGACAGCCCACTGGTTGATTGGTAATGGCCTGGCTGGTTAAGTGGTCAGCGGCAACCCTCTGCAAGGCCTTTCCCAGGGGCTCTGGCTGGCTGGCGACGATAAGAACAGCATTAAAAAAAATGTTGTTAGGTTGCCAGTCATTAAGAAAACTATCTAATTAGAGAATCTAGACTTGGATGAAATGGCTGACTGCAACCTAGTCATCCTCCCTGTAGGCGGCTAATGCTTAATTCAGAAGGAATGCCGGGATAATTTAACAATGTTTTAATCAGAAAAATTGAAGATTCTGTCACGAAATAATCACTTGATCGCCTGATTTTCGCCGAAATTTTCCTGTAAGCCTTGCAGTCAAAGGGATTGAGCGACTAGTAAAGTTTACCTAAAAACCTGTTCTCATCCAGGAAAAGGGTGTCAGTATAGAGGGGTTGAAGCGATTTAGGGATTGATTGAAGCCTGATATCTTGTCGTTACCTGCGGATTGGTATGCTTTGATTATTTCAGGAGTTAGATCTGCTTAAACAAGTTATATGTTGTGAAAGTAGCTGTTAAATCCAGGCTCAATTAAGCAGGTTGAATAACAGTTTTTTGCTGGATTGCAGTGCTGTAAATTACTGTTTTCGCAGGTTATACCAAGTTCACGTTGAGAACCCTAGTTCTGGCCCTCACCCCCAGCCCCTCTCCCAAAGGGCGAGGGGAGACGGAAAAGACTTCAAAGTCCCTCTCCCGATGGGAGAGGGATTTAGGGTGAGGGAAACTCCGGGTTTCAACCTGGACGAGGTTTAGATCAAGTTCAGCTCGAAGCCTGTAGCTTTCCTGGCGGCAAAACGCCGCTTCTGGACTTGGAAAAGGTTTATTGCCCTAGCGTTTCTATCTAAAACTAATGCCCAACTACACCCGAGGGGCTTGAAATGGAAAACCGAGTCTTTGCCACCCTGGACGGTAACGAAGCCGTTGCCCAAGTTGCTTACCGGCTCAGCGAAGTCTGTGCTATTTACCCCATCACGCCCTCCTCCCCCATGGGGGAATGGGCGGACGCCTGGGCTTCTGCCAATCAGCCCAACATTTGGGGTACGGTGCCCTCCGTCGTTGAGATGGAAAGTGAGGGCGGTGCAGCAGGAGCCGTGCATGGAGCCCTGCAAGCGGGGTCGCTGACCACCACGTTTACAGCCTCCCAGGGGTTGTTGTTGATGATCCCCAACCTCTACAAAATTGCCGGAGAACTGACTGCGGCGGTGATCCATGTGGCGGCGCGGTCCCTGGCGGCCCAGGGGCTTTCCATTTTTGGCGACCACAGCGATGTGATGGCCGCCCGCGCCACCGGCTGTGCCCTGCTGTGTTCTAACTCGGTGCAGGAGGCCCAGGATATGGCGGCGATCGCCATTCGCGCCAGCCTGGAATCTCGCCTGCCCTTTCTGCACTTTTTCGATGGCTTCCGCACCTCCCACGAAGTCCAAAAAATCGAGCTGATTCCCGACGCCGCCCTGGCGGACTTTATCCCCTTCGATTTGGTGCTCCAGCATCGTCAGCGGGCGCTCACCCCCGATCGCCCCGTCATTCGCGGCACCGCCCAAAACCCCGATGTTTACTTCCAGGGGCGCGAAACCGTCAACCGCTACTACAGCGCCTGCTCTGACATTGTCCAGCAGGCTATGGACGAGTTCGCCCAGCTCACCGGTCGCCAGTACCGGGTGTTTGAGTACCACGGTGCCCCCGATGCCGAGCGGGTGATCGTGCTGATGGGGTCTGGTTGCGAAACCGTTCACGAAACCGTGGATGCCCTGCTGGCCCAGGGGGAAAAGGTGGGCCTGCTGAAGGTGCGGCTCTACCGGCCCTTCGACAACCTGGCCTTGATCAAGGCCCTGCCCCAGACGGTGAAATCCCTGGCGGTGCTGGATCGCACCAAGGAACCGGGCAGCCCCGGCGAACCCCTCTACCTGGATGTGGTGCATGCTATTTACGAACAGACCCAGGCGGGAGTGAAGGCTGAGGTTGACGTATCCCAGCCGGTTTACCCGACGGTGGTAGGCGGGCGCTACGGCCTGTCTTCGAAGGAATTTACCCCGGCTATGGTCAAGGGGGTGTTCGATAACCTGGCCCGGCCCAACCCCCAAAACCACTTCACCGTGGGCATTGTGGACGATGTCACCTTCACCTCCCTGGACTACGATCCCAGCTTTACCACCGAGCCTGACAGCGTGGTGCGGGCCGTGTTCTACGGGCTGGGGGCCGACGGCACCGTGGGGGCCAACAAAAACTCGATCAAAATCATCGGCGAAGATACCCCCAACTACGCCCAGGGCTACTTTGTCTACGACTCCAAAAAGTCGGGCTCGGTCACGGTCTCCCACCTGCGGTTTGGGCCAGACCCGATTCGCTCCACCTATCTGGTCACCAGCGCCAACTTTGTTGCCTGCCACCAGTGGGAGTTTGTGCAGCAATTGGAACTGCTGAAGGAGGCTAAGCCCGGCGCGACCCTGCTGCTCAATGCCCCCTTTGACGCCCCGGCGGAGGTGTGGATGCGCCTGCCCCAGGCCATGCAGCGGCAGATTCTTGACAAGGGGTTGAAGGTCTACGGCATTAACGCCTATCAGGTAGCGCGGGAGGCGGGCATGGCGGGCCGCATCAATACGGTGATGCAGGTGTGCTTCTTTGCCCTATCTGGGGTGCTGCCCAGGGAAGAGGCGATTGAGTCGATTAAGTACGCCATTCGCAAGACCTACGGCAAAAAGGGCGAAGAGGTTGTGGCGATGAACATCAGGGCGGTAGATAGCGCCCTCGACCACCTCTACGAAGTGCCCCTGGGCGAGGCCAATGGCGACCCCACCCCCCACCGCTGGGTGCCCGACAATGCGCCGCCCTTTGTGCGGGATGTGCTGAGCAAGATTATGGCCCGCGAGGGGGATAGCCTGCCGGTGAGCGCCATGCCCACCGATGGCACCTTCCCCTGTGGCACCACCCGCTATGAAAAGCGCAACATTGCCCAGGAAGTGCCGGTGTGGGATCCGGATGTTTGCGTGCAGTGCGGCAAGTGTGTGATGGTGTGCCCCCACGCGGTGATTCGCTCTAAGGTGTACGACGAGGCCGCCCTGGCCGATGCCCCGGCTACCTTCCAGCACGCCCCGGCCAAGGATAAAGCCTGGTCTGACCTCAAGTTCACCATTCAGGTGGGGGTGGAAGACTGCACCGGCTGCGCCCTCTGTGTGGAGGTTTGCCCCGCCAAGAATAAGGCCGAACCCAGTAAGCGGGCGATTAACATGGCGGCCCAGCTACCCCTGCGGGAGCCAGAGGCGGCCAACTGGGAGTTTTTCCTGAATTTGCCCAACCCCAACCGCAATGACCTGGATTTGCGGAAAATTTCCCACCAGCAGATGCAGGAACCGTTGTTTGAGTTCTCCGGAGCCTGTGCGGGCTGTGGCGAAACCCCTTACATCAAACTGGCCACCCAGTTGTTTGGGGACAGAATGCTGATTGCCAACGCCACCGGCTGTTCCTCCATCTACGGCGGCAACCTGCCCACCACCCCTTACACCCAAAACGCCGAAGGGCGCGGCCCTGCCTGGTCGAACTCCCTGTTTGAAGACAACGCCGAGTTTGGCCTGGGCTTCCGGGTCTCCATCGACAAGCAGGCCGAGCAGGCGCGGGAACTGCTGAAGGGGTTAACCTTTGACACAGACTCTTCGCCCCTCTCGCCCGACCTGACCACGGCCATTCTCGACAATGCCCAAACCGATGAGGCCGACATTTTCGAGCAGCGGGAGCGGGTCGCCCAATTGAAACTGGCTCTGGAAGGTTGGCTGGGGCAGATGAACGGGGGCGATCGCGCCCTCACCACCCGTCTGCAAAACCTCCACTCCCTGGCCGACTACCTGGTCAAGAAGAGCGTGTGGATTGTGGGCGGGGACGGCTGGGCCTACGACATTGGCTACGGCGGCCTCGACCATGTGCTGGCCAGCGGGCGCAACGTCAACGTGCTGGTGATGGATACGGAGGTTTACTCCAACACCGGCGGCCAGATGTCTAAAGCGACCCCAATCGGCGCGGTGGCCAAGTTTGCGGCGGGGGGCAAACCCGCTCCCAAAAAAGACCTGGGCCTGATGGCCATGACCTACGGCAACATCTACGTGGCCAGCGTGGCCATGGGGGCCAAAAACGAGCACACCCTGCGGGCCTTCCTGGAAGCCGAAGCCTACGATGGCCCCTCGCTGATCATTGCCTACTCCCACTGCATTGCCCACGGCATCAACATGACCAAGGGTATGGAGCAACAGGCGGCGGCGGTAGAATCGGGCCGCTGGCTGCTCTACCGCTACGACCCCCGCCGGGTAGACCAGGGCGAAAATCCCCTGGTGCTCGACAGTCGCTCACCCAAGCGCCCGCTGGAGCAAGCCATGTACAGCGAAAACCGGTTCAAGATGCTGCTGCGTAGCAAACCCGCCGAGGCCAAGGAACTGCTGCGCCAGGCTCAGATTAGCGTGGCCAGCCGCTACCACCTGTACCAGTACATGGCCGCCCGTAATCCGTCGGA
>CAYUBC010000070.1:0-11313 GCA_964442885.1 uncultured bacterium
GTGGCCATGGCCGATAGCCTGTCGGCGGTTAAGGCTGGCCCCATTGATGGCATCATCCTGGCGCTGCTGGCGATGGTAGCTGGGGGGCTGCTGGGAGAGTGGTGGCAAATTGAAAAACGCCTCACCCTGCTGGGAGACTGGCTTAAAACCCGAGTTAAAGGGGGCGGCAAATTCACCGAAGGGTTTGTAGCCGCCAGCCTGCTGTTTTGCATTGGCCCCATGGCCATTCTGGGCAGCCTCAACAATGGTCTGGCGGGAGACAACACCCTGCTGACCCTGAAGGCCACGATGGATGGCCTCGCTTCTATTGCGCTAACCGGCAGCTATGGGATTGGGGTGGGATTTTCAGCACTGAGCGTGCTGGTGGTGCAGGGCAGCCTGTCGCTACTGGCTAGCCTATCGGGAGCGGCTATTCCTGATCCGGCCACTAACCCGTATATTTTGCTGATTACCGGCATGGGTGGGTTGATGATTCTGGGCATTGGGCTGAGTTTGCTGGAGGTGGCCCAGGTGCGAGTGGCCTCGTTTTTGCCAGCGCTGGTACTGGGGCCAGGGGCGATCGCCCTAACGCAGCTATTCTGGGGTTAGTTAAGGCAAATTTTGCGGCCCAATGCCCCTACAATGCTGCTTAGCCAGAATTTCTCTACCCTCCCCGCAACCCGGCCTATGGAAAAGCGCAGTATTCTCCCGCTGTTACTCGGTTTAGCCAGCCTGGTGATAATTGTGGCGGGGTTGAGAGCGGTGTCGGGGCTACTTAGCCCCATTTTGCTATCCCTATTTATTGTGTTGATCACCAGCCCCATTATGCAGTGGCTCAAGCGCCGGGGCTTACCGAGTTGGTTAGCCTACACGCTGGTGGTACTGGGGGTCATTGCCGTAGGGCTGGTGTTCGTTCTGTTTTTAGCGGCTTCGTTGACGCAGCTCTCTGCGGAGTTACCAACCTACCGGGCCTTAGTGGAAGCCCAACTAGAGGGATTAAGCCGCAGGCTAGCTGAGTTTGGCCTGGATGCCCAGGATCTTTTGCAGCTAGAGTGGTTTCAGCCATCGCGTATTTTTCAATACTTGTTCTCCTTTGTGACGGCACTGCTGTCCACAATTTCTAACGTTGGCTTCACGCTGCTGATTTTCATCTACATGTTGGCTAGTGCGGCTAATTTTTCTAATCGCCTGGAGCATGGTCTAGTGGCCGACTTGCCCATGCTAGAGCGGTTGAGAAATTTCTCTGGCAGCATCAGCATTTATCTACTCATTAAAAGCTGGCTGGGGGTGATAACAGCCCTCTGCCAGATCATCCTGATGTGGATTTTAGGGGTTGATTTTGCCGTACTCTGGGGCGTCTTCTCATTCCTATTCAACTTTGTGCCCAACATTGGCTTTTATATTTCGCTGATTCCACCCCTACTAATTGCCATTCTGACCCTGGGCTGGCTCAAAGCCTTGACTTTTGCCGTTGGCTATACCCTGATCAACAATTTTTTTGACATTGCCGTAGCCCCTCGCTTTTTGGGCAAGGGACTGGATCTATCCACCATCGTTACCTTTCTAGCCGTTGTATTTTGGGCTTGGATCCTCGGCCCCATTGGCGCATTTTTAGCCCTGCCGCTAACAGTAATGGTGAAAAAGCTGCTGCTAGAACCGTTTGTGGATACAGAACTTCTAGGGGAGCTCATGAGTTCTGGCGAGCAAGAGGGCGACGCTTGAGTGGTTATTGGCAGGTAAAGAGATAAAACCATGGGGCTGGAACTGGAGAACTACACCCCCTTTCATTGTTACTCTTTACCTGCTAGCTCGAATTCACAACACCTAAAACAGGGATAAATAGGACAAACGCAGGATAGGCATCTTACCCGTATGGGCTTGCTTTATTTAGATAAATTAAAATTTCCGGATTGTCAGGCTAATGCTTGTTTAGAGCATAATACAGGTATTCGGCTAGCCCACAGGTTTGGAGATGGACAGAGCTCTACCTGAGTAGAACTCTTGCATTATAGGTCGTCAGGAAAACTGAATAGCCTAATTCATAGCTTTTGTGGCTAACCTTATTACTGCAGCCGTTCCTTGCCTGATGAGGTATAACTTGCATCGTGATAGAAAGGACTTTACATCCATCTGATTAAGTTACTGGATTCAAAAACTTTATGTCTCTGACCAAACTCAAATTCGGGTCTTAAAAACGGATATTTCATATGCTGTCTAAGGGTAAACTTCAAGCTGAACTAAAAGAAAAATACGGAATAAATAAGAATGTCACCAATCTTCTTAGCGCGGAAGATTGTGATGTTTTATTGGCTCTTCTGAATAGCAATAAAAGTGCAGAGAAATTGGTTCACTCTTTTGTTAAAAAGAACAATGAATTATGGAGAAATAATCAGCAACATGGTTCTCGCCGAAGCCGAGCGGAAAAGAGACTTAAATCTATTCAAGAGGAATATAAGCAATTAGAAAAGGCCATTTCTGATATAGAGAAAGTTAATGAAGATCTGACAACTCAAAAGATGACTCTTTCTAGTAAACAGCAAGATCTTAAAAATGAAATTGATGAGATTACTGCTAAAAATCAGGACTTAAGCTTAAAAGTGCAAACTCTGACCACACATAATGACGAACTAGTTGAGATTAATGATCAACTTAAACGAGATAACAAAGATTTGAAAAATGCTGTTGATCAGATTCGTTTGCGTTTAGCCAGAGACACCAAAATGTTGCTTCAATATGAAGATAGTGAGATTCGCAGGGCACTGATTCGCTTATTCCGCTGGACCTTGGGCTAAAGGGAAGTCATTATGGCAAATCAAAAGACCAGAAAACGGTTATTTAGCGATATGAATTATCGCGAAGTTCAGCGATCAAATTCTAGCCGTAAAAAATTGCTCCCTAAGAAAGACCAAAAATGGCTTAAGGAAAATGGATATAGGAACGTCGGATGGGACAACGTTATTAGGCTTTATGAAAAAATTAACGATATCCTATCATTTTCTGATGATCCAAATGAGCCAACCCTTGAAGACCTTTTCTTAAGGGTTGACCAAATAGGCAAAAAATATCAAACCCCTCAAGAGATAGAAGCTTTTGAGCAGGCCTTAAAAGCTGAAGTGGAGGATATTTCTGAATTGGTCGATAAACAGTTTCCTGAGAAAGAGATTGAATTTGCCGACTATGGCAACCGCTCGCATCCTTTCGCCAAAGTGAAAGGTGCTGGTAATTACAAGAAAAGATAATTTACTATTTTTTATTTAGAACCCTATGTCTGAACAAGATAAAACTCTAGAACAACTCTTTCAATTTGCTGATGCCATTGGCAATAAACGTTACCATAAACTAACACAAAAAGACTTTGATGATTATCGAAGGTTTGACTATTGGCGCTATGTCAATGGCGACAGCGAATGCGGAACTACAGAAGAAAGCCGCAGATGGGTTAGAGATAATTCTGATTATCATTGTCCGGTTTGTGGTGAGAGATATAGCTCAAATAATGGCAGAAGTATTGATCATAAGTTGCCTCGTGCGCAATATCCGTGGCTATCTCTCGATTTTAAAAACCTATGGGTAATTTGCTATCAATGCAACCAGGAAAAAGCCGAAATGAATTGGTATGAATACGAGCACTTTATTTTTACTCACTATCCAGCTAGATATCATGATGTTTCATTTGCTCGTCCCAGGCAACTCTTAGAAAACTTATAGATAAACCTCGTCCAACTTGGGAACCGGAGTTTTGGGGGTGGATGCCCGAACCATGTAAGCCGTGTCAGTCAAGGATTTTAGGTAATGCTGCAAAACTACAGATTTCAACCTGGATACGGTTTAAATTAAATGGGTCATTCTAGCTACTAGACTTAGAGAAATGTCTGGCCAGATAGAAACTTTTTCACGTCCTGATTTACAGATATTTTCTATCGCCCTATCTCTATAATGCGATCAACGTCTAGCTCTAAATTTGGAAAGCTTGACGAAAGCAATCGCTGCCCTGCATGAAAAGCTTGACCGGGTTGATATTCCACCTCCAGTAGTTGGTAAACCCAGATCGTTGACGTTTTAGGACTACCAATAAACCTCACGCCACCTAGGGCTCGATAATCTACAATCCAATACTCAGGAATACGCAATTTTTCGTATTCTGCAAGTTTTGTTAGATAATCATCCTGCCAGTTGGTGCTAACAACCTCCACCACTAGTTTTATAGCTTCGCCACTCGAAAGGCTGGAATACTTTTGCCAGTAAGTGTTTGCTTTGACTTGGTTTTGATCAAGCACAATAATATCTGGAAGGTACCCTTCTCCTTCTCGTAGTGGCTTAATCAAGCAAGATTGCGGAATAAACCAAGGTAAGCTTAGCTGTTCAATTTCTCTATCCAGCTTACGGCGAATTAGAGCAATCACTTCTTCATGGCAGCCAGTGGGGCGCATTTCGATCATCACTCCGTGGCGCAACTCATAGCGGCCTCCGTTTTCTGGGTAGCGCGCAATAAATTCCTCAAAAGTTAATGGCCTAGGAGCAAGCTGAACCATGGCTAACGTAAACGCTTGTAGAGCTAGGGGGCGATACCGCTATTTTAGTAGGTGCCGTGGGCGACGAATCACCATGCCTGACCAACGCTCTCAACAGCTCAGCAGAAATCCCAGGTTGGGGCATCCGCTCAAGACTGACTGGCAGCAGGCTTGCCCGACTTAGGTGGGGCCGGGTTTAAGCTGCGGAAATAGCTACCGCCAACGGTAACCCAAAAGCCCAGGTAGGCGAACAACTGCACCAGATAGAGGTGATCTCGGTAGCCCAGCAGGGTTTTCAGCAAAATGCCAGGAAATTGGCGCTCAGGTAGGCGGCGGCTGGCATCCCACACCAGCGGTCCCAGGATGCAGGAGGCTTGGGAAAAACACAGGTTAACGGTCTGGCCATCAAGCCGACTGATTGCCCCCAGAGCCGCATCCAAATTTTTGAAGACTGACACCACCAGCCCGCCCACAATCAGCAAGAGCAGCACCCCCATGACCTGGAAAAACTGCTTCAGGTTAATGCGTACCCCCCAACGAAACAGCGCCAGGCCAATTAGCGCTGCCCCCAGCAAGCCAGCGATGGCCCCGGCGACGGCAGCAGGGCTGGCCTCTACATTAGTAAACACAAACAGCACCGTTTCAAACCCTTCGCGCAGCACCGCAATGCAGACCAGGCTAAACAGGCTCCAGCCAGCGGTCTGGCTATCCTGCAGGGCCGATTGCACAGTGCCCTCAATTTCCCCTTTCAGACTGCGGGCCTGGCGGGTCATCCACAACAGCATCCAACTCAACATGAGGATGGCGATCGCCCCAAACAGAACATTCAGCAGCGGTTTGACGATGGTTTGGGCATTCGGCAATACCTGCTGAAGCTGCTGCAACCCCGCCCCTAAAGCAACGCCAAGCATAACGCTGCCGACCAACCCCGCCAACACTCCTAAATAAACCCAGGAATTAAGCGCCTGGCGATTGGCCTTGGTCAGGCAGGCTAACACAATGCCGACTACCAGGGCAGCTTCTACCCCCTCTCGCAGGGTAATCAGAAATGTCGGTAGGGCCGCAGTGAAATCCATAGTTTTGGCTTAATCGTAGAAAAACTTGTTCTGATTGTATTGTGTCAGATCTTCTCACTGGCTTACCGCACTTTTGTCGCTAGTGAGGCACGTGGATCGCTATGAAACCTTGATTTTCAGGCCATAACCTGCACTTCACGAGTCAAAGAAATGCTGTGGAGCCCCCGTGAAAGGCCAACCCTAGGATTGGCTCTGTAACACCAGCGATCCTGCTGGCACGGGCGGGTCAGCGGTGCGTTCTGCCGTTACTAGCATCTGCACGTTACCAGCGCTACAGGCGCGATCGGGTAAGGCCCACTCACTGGTGGCCTGGCCGGTATTGGGGTTGAACTGGCCGCAAAAGATCGGATCACCCCCGGCCACGGCCCAGAGTCGGTAGACCTGGTCAGCCTCCAGCGGGGGCAGATCAATCGTAATCATCAGGGCCGTTTGGCGGCTCGGATTAACCAGCAAGCGACCGCTGGCCTGGGGTTCAACCTCGGTGCCTGCCAGGGTGAAAAGGGGATTGCCAGGCTGGCTAAAACTGGCGACAATTGCCTCATTTTGCCGTAGGGCCAGCCGCAGGCGTTGATTTTCCTGCATAACAGCTATGAGCGCCAGAACGGTAGCGGCCCAGCCCAGCCCCAACCCCACCTTGCCCCAGGGAAACCGACGGCGAGCCCCCTCAGGTGTCAAGGCTGGACTAACGGCGGCTGGGGAAGAAACCGGGGTAGGGATTTGGACAGAGGCGGGGGCAGCTTGCACAACCCCCATCACCCGATCTCGCAGATCCGACGGCAACGGTTGGGGCGGTAGGCTATCCGGCAACCGGTCCCAAGTGCTCTGTAAGGTTTCTAGTTCAGCAGCGGTTTCTGGATAGTCGGCCAGCCACTGCTCGACCTGGGCCGTTTCCTTTGGGGTCAGGTCGTCAAGCACGTACCCGGCCAGCAGTAAACGCCAATTATCTGGAAGAGAGGTGGAAGGCATGTTAGAAAACGGATGACTCTGTAGATGGGGCTCTAGGCTTACTGATCGGGCGGTTGGAGAAGATCGCGCAGGCGTAAAAGCCCCTGGCGTGACCGAGATTTGACCGTCCCCAGGGGAATGCCCAGCTTTTCGGCAATTTGAGACTGGCTCAATCCTTCAAAATAGGCAATTTCCAGCACCTCCCGCTCCGTGGCTGGAAGCTGGTCAAGGGCGGCGCGAAGCTGCTGCTGCTGCTCACTCCGAGTAGCGTGATCCAACGGCGTTAGCGTACTGGATGAAGCCAGGCTCAAGCGCTGAAACCGCTGGAGTATAGCCACCCGTCCGCCGCTCACCCGCAGCTTATCCAGCGCGCGCGAGCGGGTATAGGTAGCCAAGAAGCTACCAACGCTGCCCCGGGCAGGGTCATACTGTCGTCGCTGCCAGAAGTTCACAAAGACCTCCTGGGTCAGATCTTCGGCTTCCGCAGGGTTAGACAGCATTCTTAGAGCCAGGGTGTACACCATTTGAGCATAACGATCATAAAGAATCGCTAGGGCCTCCGTTTGGCCAGACCACAGCCGAGCCACCAGGTCATGGTCGCTCTCGGAATTCGAGTCGGGGGCATCTGGCGCTTTAAATGGAGGCATTGGGCTCTGTCACTAGTACGACTCAGGGCTGCCGGTTGGATGATAAACCATTCCACCCCGATCTGAATTAGCCTAAGTCTGACAGCAACGTCATGCAACCAGGCGCTAGTCTTCACCATTTGCCCTTAGCCGCCCAGTTTAGCCTTCACCAGGGCCTGCACCTGGGCTCCATCGGCCCGTCCCTTAAGCTGCTGCATGGCTGGCCCCATCACTTTACCCATGTCTTTGGCGGTGGTGGCTCCAGTTTGGGCAATCAGACCGTCAATAACGGCCTCAATTTCAGCGTCAGTCAGTTGTTGGGGCAGATATTCTTCAATAATCGCCAGTTCTTCAGCTTCCTGGGCCGCCAAATCTTCCCGGCCTGCCTTTTGATATTGGTCAATGGCGTCCTTACGCTGCTTGGCCAACTGGGTTAGCACCTCCAACTCCTGAGTTTCGGTCAAGTCCTCTTGCCCAGAGGGGCGCACCAGGGTTTCTTTTTCTAGAATGACCTTTTTGATGCTGCGGACGGTTTCCAGCCGCACCTTGTCTTTGGCCTTCATGGCGGTTTTGATGTCGTCACTAACGCGAGTCTTGAGGCTCATGGCAGAAAAAGGGACGGAACTATCGGTTAACTCTAATTTAAACCCTGGAGCAGGGGGTGGAGGGTTAAAGATGCGCTGGCCAACCATGATTATCCCTAACCCGCTGCCAGGAAAAAGAGACTTAACGAAAAAAAGCCCTGGCCGAAACCAGGGCAATTGAGAACATTCACTGTGACTGACCTGAAAAAAACAGTTCTAGAAAGGGCTACCGGTAAAAATGGAAGCGCCCACTACCCCAACAACCCCAACGGCGACCAGGAGATTGTTGAACAGGCGACCCGATTCAGGACTGGTGCCCAGAACCTTATCTTCCTTGCCCGCCGTAAAGAACAATGACCAGGCCTGGTTAACATCAATTCTCTCAGCCTGATTAAAGCCGGGGCGGAATACAACGGGGCCGAACAAATCTGGGTTGGAATAGTCAAAATCGCTATTCATAAACTTTCTCCTAACTGTGTCGAAGTACTGCGTCAAACCTTGGCAAAAAGATGTGGCCTGAGCCCTACAGGTTGGTCAGCCAGGTGATAATGCCTTGACCAGTTAGGGCTTCAAACAAAAGAGCAGAGACAAAGCCAATCATGGCCAAACGACCATTGAGCTTCTCCGCGTAGGGGTTGAAACCGAAGCGCTCAGTATCATCAACATACACCTTGGGTTCAATGGCATAGTTGTTGAGGCGGTTGCCATCTTCGACGGTATATCCGTTAGTAGTCATAGAAGTTTCCTTAAAGCTGCTGGACTAAATGTAACACAATGTAAACAATTATTGCGAGTTTGTAACAATTTTGTTTAAGCCGAGACCGCACTAATGGGCAGCAACCCCAGAGAGCCCCTGGCCTGCGTCTGCTATCTTTGCGCCTTTCTGGCTTTAACTGTCCAGGCTTTAACTGTCCAGGCTATGGCTGTAAACCAGGCGTTGGTTCAAGCGATCGGTGCTCTGGCGAAGCTCCTCTAGCTTGGCTAGGGCCTGACCGGTGGATAGGATCTCCTGGGCCAGGGCCAACCCCGCCTCCAGAGACTCTACCGAGTGGCTCTGCCAGAGGTAAAAGCCCGCATTCCACAGGGCCGTGCGCGTTAGCTCCGTGGATTGGCCCGCTAGCACTTCCAAGAAACGCTCTCCCAGCGTCGCCTCCTGGCCAAGTTCCACGTCCTCCCCTTCAAAGCCGTAGTCGCGGGGATGCAGCAGCAAGCGCTCAAACCGCCCTTGATGACTAATACCGACAATGGCCGTGCGGCTGCGGGCCAGATCGCAACTGCCTTCTAACCCTTTGACGGCAATCCAGTCCATTGTCCCCCGCAGGGCAAAGGTAGCCTGGGCAAGTTCTTCCGTAGGGGGATGCACAAACCCCATGACCAGGGTGTGTGGGCCAGCGTAGGGCGACCACATTAATTCAGCGGTGGCAAAGGGGGGGCGTTTGCCAATTTGTTCGCGGTAGGGCAGTAGGGCGTGGGCCGCCAGAAAATGCTGGGGCAGGTAGACAAACCCCAGCCTGGTTTCATTGAGGAGGGCGTGACTCTGCGCCAGAGACAGAGCCGTTAGCTCAACGCCCATTTGCTGCCACAGGTCAACCAGGGGAATCCCCTGCTTGGTTGGCATGCGATCGCTCCCGTGCAGCACCACGGGCACCCCTGCCGCCGCCAGGACTAAGGCCGTAAGGGGGGTAACGGGGGCGGTTCTAGAGCGGCCATCGTAGGGGCAACTCAGGACAATGGCAGGGCGCTGATCGGCAATGATGGGCAGCTTTGGCCCCATGGTTTCGTAGGCATCCAAAATACCCGCCAATTCCTCGGCGGTGGGACGCTTAATCCGGTGAGCGATCATGAAGGCACCAATTTGAGCTGGGGTAGCTACCTGATCCAGCATCATCCGAGTAGCGGCGGCGGACTCCAGGCGGGTCAAGGGTTTAGAGGTATGGCTGCCGCTACCCACTTTTTTCAGTAATTCTCGAAACTCGTAGCTCATAGTGCTCCTGCATTCCTTGGCGATGCCGCCCCACCGTCATGTCATCCTATCGACTTGGTATCCTAGCGTATTGTTTTTGCTGAACATCTCTACCCCGCCCAGCTTCTCAATCAACGCTGCACCATAGCGGCTTCTGTTAGCTTGACCGATTGCAGCACCGTAGCTGAAACCCCCTGCACCAAATCATAAAAGCGGCGGATGGGAGGAATGCTAAGCCGATCGCGGGTCGTTACCAGCACCACGGCACGCTTCAGTACCGGCTCTTCGGTAGGGCGCACAGCCAGGGTAGGATCCTGACGGCACTCCACCAGGGCCGACTCTGGCAGCAGCGCCAAAAAATTACCCTGGCGAATTACCCCACGAAAGGAGTCCAGGGTATTCAACTCTAAAGCGGCGTTGAGTTCTTTGCCCCGGTTCTGAAACTGCTCCTGCACCAGACGCTGCATACCGTAACCGTCCTTAAAGATCACTTGGGGGAATCGAGAGAGCATTTCCCAGGATATCTGAGCTTGACTAACCAGGGGATGATTCGCCGCCATCAGCACCTCTACGGCCTCCTCAAACAGTGGCGTTACCACCATTTCGGACTGGGCGATCAGACGGGGGTTGTGCATCACAATGGCCAGATCAACCAGGCCATCGCGCAGCACCTTAAGGGAGCGATCGCTGCCCAGGGCCGTAACGCGCAACTGCACCTGGGGAAATTCCTGACAAAACTGCAGTAGCACCGGCGGCAACAGGGTTGAGCAAACCGATTGAATCGCCGCCACGCAAAGCTCTGGCTGTTTACCAGCCATTAAATCAGCAATTTCTCGCGAAATCTGTAGCCAGTCCTGGTGAATGCGGCGGGCCTTGGGCAGCAACCGTTCACCCGCCACCGTCAATTTGGCTTGCGCACCTCGATGAAACAACGGCGCATCTAACTCGGTTTCCAAGGCCTGCACCTGACGGCTAACCGTCGATTGGGTAACCTGGCAGTGTTGCGCCGCCGCCTGAAAACTACCTGTATCAGCCACAGATAAAAAGGCCTGAAGCTGCTCTATCCGCATTACATTCCTGACATTTTTTAGTTTTTTATCAAATGATGACTCAGGAATTGGTATCAAAAATTGCTAAAGCTGGAATCCCCATCTGCTACCACAGTAGGTCTGGTTGCTGGATTTGAAGCGGGGATCTGCTTTCCTGGAAACCGCCTAAGCCGGAGCTAACCAGCGCAGGGCGGCTTCTGCGTGGAGCCGCACACCGTCGTCGGCATCGGTGAGTAGCGTGGTTAATAATGGCCGTGCCTCCTGTCCACCCATCTGCCCCAGGGCGGTGACCAAGTTGCGTCGCAGCAGGCTATTGGCTGGGGTTGCCGGGGTGGCATCCAACCATAGCAAAAACTGTTGGGTGACGGCAGTAGCTAGCGCCTGCCCATGGAGCCTCGATAAACTCTGCACTATTGCCAGGCGCAGATCCTGGTCGGCCTGGGGCCAGCTTTGGATCAGCCCTGCCAGAGCAGCCTGGCTAGCCTGCCAACCCAGCGCCTGCACCGCCGCAATTTTTAGCTGGGGCGGGCTACTGGTAGCTCTGAGTAACCGCAATAATGCCTCGGTAGCCGCGGGTTCA
>CAYUBC010000071.1:0-11240 GCA_964442885.1 uncultured bacterium
CGCCACTGCCGCCGATCAGCGTGTCATCACCCGCGCCTGTGTTGATGTTGGTGCCGAGGGTGGTGGCCGAGGCGTCTGCCAGATCGTCGCCCGCGCCCAGCTGGAACTGTTCGATGTCGGTAAAGCTGACGGTGTCGGTGCCATTGGTCAGGCTGCCGGTCTCATTGGCGGTTAAGATCAGGGTCTGATCGTCAGCTTCGCTGGACGCGTCCAGCAAGTCGGTCCCATTGGCCTCGTTGACCGTAACTGCAGTGAACTGGTCGGTGCCGGTGTCATAATAGCCGATCGCCAGCGGAATCCCGTCACCAAAATTATCGGTGTAAACGAAGCCGAGAATTTCGGCGCCTTCGGGGATCTCGTCGCCCGGGCTGGACAGGAAGCTTGCGTAGATCGTTTCCGAGCCGTTCGACAGGGTATAGACAGAAACGCTTGCGGAGGCCATCTGCGGCCCGGCCCCGGCATCGAAGGTTATGTCGGCATATGCGCCCTGATTTGCCGTTACCGTATAGGCCACGCCATTGACCCAGACTTCGGCCCCGACATCCAGCGTGCCCAGAGATCCGGGCGCGCCGTTCTGATCGGGTTCGAGCTCCGCAAAGACATTGCTGGTCATGTAGTCCAGCGCGCCGTTGGCAAAGCTGTAATCGACGCCTTCCGCCGTGTTCAGTTGATCCGAGATCATCATCGATCTGATCTGGACCGAGGTTGCGGGCACACCATCGCCGTTGATGACATCGTTGCCTCGCTGACCGTAGATCACGTCGTTACCATCGCCACCGGATGCGGTATCGTCCCCGATGCTCTGGGTCAGGCCGCTGAGGGCTTCGACATCCTCAAAGCGCAGGACATCGTAGCGGGTGTCGCCGGTGTAGTAGCGCTCCCAGGTATTGGGACTGGTGAAGCGGCGAGTAACTCTGCCGTTGTCGCCCAGCAGGGCATCGGCCCCAGCACCGCCATCGATCTGATCGCCGCCGTCGTGCCCGCCGATGACGTTATGGCCGCCGATGGCTATATCATCACCGCTGCCGCCCTGGAGGATATCGGCCCCCTGCTGGCCCAGCATCACATCATCGCCACCCTGGCCGGAGAGGAAGTCGTTGCTACCCGCTGTTTCTACGTCTGCAAAGGTGGAGACATAGGTTTGATCCGCCGGTAGGGCCCGGTAGACGCTACCCTGGTCGCCCAGCATCAGGTCATGGTCGGTGTAGCCCGTCAGGCCCAGGCCGCTGGTGAGGTTAACCCCATCCATAAACCAGATGGCCGTTGAGCCACTGTTGTGCTGCCAGACCAGGTCGGTATGGCCGTCGCCGTTGACGTCATCGGTAGCCGCCACTTGCCAGCTCAGGTCGCCCAGGGAGGTGCCAAACAAATCTGCGCCAATCCGCTGAGCCCCATTCATGTACCAGGCCACCAGTTGCCCTGTGGTGGCGTGTCGCCAGATCAGGTCAGCCCGGCCATCCTGGTTGAAATCGTCAATGGCCTGGAGTTGCCAGTTCAGGTCGGGGAGGGGATCCATCGCCCCGCCACCCACTAGGTTGGTGCCCTCCAGTTGCCAGTAGGCCAGATCGCCCGTCACACTATGCCGCCAGATCAGCTCTGGGCGGTTATCGCCGTTCAAGTCGCCAGCCCCCTGGAGCTGCCAAATGGGTGGAGCAGACTCACTCAGTAAGCCGCCATTCACTAAAGCGCCATCCTTCACAAACCACAGCACGGTTTCGCCAGAGATCTGATGTCGCCAGAGCAGATCGCCCTCGCCGTCGCCATCGAAATCGGCGGTGCTGGCGATTTGCCAGTTCAGGTCCGACACCTGGGTCTTGAGAGCCGTGGCCGATTCGAGTTGCAGATGGCTGAGGGCATGGGCATTGGAGAGAGATGTCGTCCTGGTTTGGCCAGTCAAATGGTTACGCCACAGCAGCCCCTCTGACCCATCGGCCAAGCTGGTGCTGCCTTGCAGTCGCCAGGTACCGTCGGCTGGGTTAAAGCTCTGGGTTTGCAGGGCGGCATCTACCACAAGTTGGCCACCGGTCAGGGCCAGCCCATCCATGAACCAGGCCACCGTCTGGGTGCCGGTAATGTGCCGCCAGAACAGGTCAGCCTTGCCGTCACCATTCAGGTCGCCGGTGGTCTGAAGTTGCCAATTAGCATCGGGGGACTGGCTCAGGGCACTGCCACCCGTCAGAGACAGCCCGTTCATCAACCAGGCCACGGTAGTGCCCGCCGTCCGGTGTTGCCAGAGCAGGTCGGCCTTGCCGTCACCATTCATGTCCCCGGTGCCAGCCAGCCGCCACTCCAGCCCCACATCGGGAGACAGCAGACCGCCGCTGCTGATGGTGGTGCCGTCCATTAACCAGGCTACGACCTGGCCGGTGATGCTATGTCGCCACAGGGCATCGGCTTTACTATCGCCATTCAGGTCGCCCAGACCGGCGGCCTGCCAGGCTGCATCGAGGGTGACATCGAGCAGACTACCGCTGCTCAGCAGATGCCCGTTCATCAACCAGGCCACCACTAGCCCGGCGCTGTGCCGCCACAGCAAATCGGTATGGCCATCGCCGTTGAGGTCGCCCAGACCGGCCAAGCTCCAGGCCAGGTCGCCAAGGGCCTGGTTGAGGCTGTGGGTTTCGGCGGTGCCATCCTCCCGGATGTATTGCACCGTCAGTTGCCCAGTGGTTTGATGCCGCCACAGGGTTTCCACGCGCCCGTCCTGGTCAAAGTCAGCGGTGCCGAGCAGCACCCAAACCGGATCAGCCATATCCAGGGAACCATCACCCAGAACAGTATCGCCGCCCACCCCGCCGAGCAGGGTGTCATCGCCCAGGCCGCCTTCGATTAGGTCGTTGCCGCCGTAGAGGGTGTCGGTGGTGGCCACGTAGTCGAGGGTGGAGTGATCGCTATCAGGGCCAACATTGCCATCGCCGCCGTAGGCAAAGTCCACCACGCCGTTGTCGCCCAGAACGATGTCGCGATCCTGGTCGCCGCGCAGCACGTCATGGCCAGCCCCACCGAGGATGATGTCATCCCCTGTACCGCTGGAGATCACGTCGTTGCCGCCCAGCTCAGGGGATTGGCTGGTCAAGCGCTGAACCTGGTTGTTGATCAGCTGAACCTGGCCATTGTCGCCCAGGACGATGTCATCCCCCGCGCCGCTGTGGATGGCATCGTGGCCAATGCCGCCGAGGATGGTATCCTCTCCAGCCGCAGCGGTAATGTGGTCGTTGCCGCCGATTTCTGGGGTTAGTGACGTAATGGTTTCTACCTGGCCATCGGCAAAGGTGATCTGGCCGTTATCGCCCAACAGGATATTCGCGCCGGTATGGCCGTCAATTAGGTCATCACCAGCACCGCCCAGGGCCAGGTCATCGCCGTCATGGCCAAACAGGGCATCGTTGCCGCCGCTGGCCGCTGCGGTGCTAATGTGCAAGACTTTACCGGCAGTATCCAGCTCAATGTGGCCTTCATCGCCCAGCAGCAGGTCGTTATCCACCCCGCCGTAGAGGCGATCGCTCCCCGGTGCGGCCTCTGGTCTGGCCGTAAGCAGGGTTGTGGTCGTGCCATCGTCAATCACAACAGTGCCACTGTCGCCAAAGAGGAGGTCGGCACCGCCCTGGCCGCCGAGGGAGGCAACATTACCGCTGCTGTCCAGGCTGGCGTTATCGCCTACCAGGGCATCATCCCCGGCTCCGCCGTAGAGGTAATCCGCGCCATCGGCCTCATCGCTGCCAAGGGTGCCGCCTACTACCGTGTCGTTGCCGCCCTCGGCGTAGGCGGTGTCGGTGCCAGAGCCACCCACAATCACGTCATTGCCCAGGGCGGTTTGGCTGAGGGCGGCAGGTCGGGTAGCCGGGGGCGCAGTCATAGCATCGCCAGGGAAGGTAAAGCCCTGGTAGGCCGCATCGGTGGCTGCACCGGGGAAAGTGGAATCGCCGTAGATTTCGTCGTTGCCAGCGTTACCGGCAAGATAGTCATGGCCCGCGCCGCCGCCGATCAGGTCATGGCTTGCGCCGCCCTGAATCGTATCGTTATCGTCATCGCCGTTGAGGATTAGGCCCACCAGAGAGGCCGAGGCATCGACCAGATCGTTACCGCCCTGGCCGTTGATGACAAAGATCCCTGCTGCCGGTAGCGATTGTAGACGAGCATAGATGAGATCGCCGCCGTTGCCTGCATTGAGGGTACTGAGGCCGGTGCCGACGCTGTTTATGGTTAGCTGATCCTGCGCCTGACCCAGATTCATGGAGAGAACCTCGAAGGTGGCGTAGTTGAGGCGATCGCCCATGCCCAGACCCGCCATCCAGGTGTCGTTGAGCACCCCAACGTTGTCCTTGCTGTCGCCGCTGTCGAGGACGGTGAGAGTGTCACTGCCCTCCTGGCCAAACAGGTTGAGGGTGGCACGAATGTTATCCACCACCTGGGCCGGGTTGCCAATGGTGAAACGGTCGTCGCCTATGCCTGCGTCTACGTTGGTAATCCCAGCAATAGCGTGGATGTAGATGGTATCCTGGCCACCGCGAGTGTTGAGGTTGGTTTGGCCGCTGTGGGTGTCTTCGATGGTGACGGTGTCGTCGCCATCGCCCAAATCGATAGTTAAGTCTTCAATATTGACGTATTGAATGCTGCCGCCCATGCCCGTCAGGGTAAGACCGGTGGGGGTTAGCACCAGAGTGGTGCCCACGGTATCGCTCGTGTTGTTAATGTACAGGCGGTCGAAGTCTGGCCCGCCATCCACACCTAGTTGGGCGCTAATGCCGCTGATCAGGTTGTCTGGGCTGCCCACGGTGATCTGGTCATCGCCTGCTTCGGTGTTGATTTGGGTTTGTCCGGCAATGGCATGGATGTAGACGGTATCATCCCCAGCCCCGGCGTTGAGCGTGCTCTGACCTGCGTGGGTGCTTTCAACAGTGAAGCTGTTGTCACCGGCTCCCAGGCCGATGGTGAGATTTTCCAGGCGGGTGTAGTCAATCCCCACGGCCATGCCCAGGCCGGTGATGCGGGTGCTGGTCAAAATCCCGGCGCTATCCGCCAGGCTGCCAATGTCACGAAGATTGAGCGCATCCACGCCATCGTTGCCGTCTACCGTGAGGCGGGCGGCAATGGTGTTAGCCAGCCCAGCCGGACTGCCGACGTTGATGGTGTCATCCTCACTGCCTGCATCGACAAACACCTCAGCCGCCATCGCCTGAATGTTGAGGGTGTCGTTGCCGGTCTGGGTGTTGAGGAAGGTCAGGCCAGCGATGGATTGGGCCGTGACCGTGTCAGCCCCGGCCCCGGCATTCAGGGTGGTTTGGCCCGTGTGGGTGCTGGCGATAGTAAAGCTGTCGCTGCCGCTGCCCAGGGTCAGGGCAAGGGTTTCGGCATTGGCGTACTGGATGCCCTGAGCCATGCCCAGGCCGGTGATGGTGGTGCTGGTTAGGGTGCCGCTGTTATTGGCAGTATCGCCGCTGTTGTTGAGGATAATCTGGTCGCTGTCGGCCCCGGCATCCAGAATCAGCAGGCCATCTACCTCGCTGACGACAGCGCTGGAGTTGCCGACGGTGAGGGTATCGCTACCGCTGCCCGTGGTGATGGTGGTTGCGCCCACGGTGGATTCTACGGTGACCGTGTCATCCCCAAGGTTGGTATTTAGCAGGGTTTGGCCGATGTGGGTGCTGGCGATAGTGAATGCATCGCTGCCGCTGCCCAGGCCCAGATCCAGGGTGCTGACGTTGGCGTAGGTGATGCCTGCCCCCAGCCCCAGCCCGGTAATGGTGGTGGCGGTGAGGGTGCCGCTATTGGCGGTGGTATCGCCAGAGTCATCCAGCGATACGCGATTGGTGCCCGTACCCAGGTCGAGGGTAACGGGGCCAGCGATCGCATCCAGCACCCCACCCGTATTCGAGGCGGTTGAGGCATTGCTGCCCAGGTTGACGACATCACTGCCACCCAGGGTTTGGATGGCAAGGGTTACCCCATTAACCGCCCTGGAAAGGTTGACGGTATCGCTGTCTTGGCCGCTGGAGACCGCCACCGAGCTACCCGTCATCGTGCCGTGGAGGTTAATTTCTACCCCAACCCCAGCGTCTGCGTCGGTGTGGTCGCCCACCAGGGTAATCAACCCACCAGCCGTCACGGTTGCCCCGGCGGCTACGGTCAGGTTATCGCCAGCCAGCAGGTCAATGGTGCCGGTGGTGGATTCCACTCGCGCCTGGGCGGTGAGGGCAATGTCCTGCCCGGCGGTGGCGGCATCAAGGGTTTTCAGCCAGAGGGCCTGGTTGGCCCTGGCCCTGGCGTTTACCGTGAGGGATCCCGTGGTAGTCAGGGTGGCGCTCCCGGCGCTGTTGATGCCGTCTAGACCAGCGATCGCCCCCAGGGTCAAGTTACCAGTATTATCCAGCCACAGACCTGCCCCATCCACCTGGGCCGCCAGGTTGGCAAGTTGAGTTTCCAGGGCGTTGGTGCTGCTGCCCACAGTAGTACCGGCTCGCAGCACCGCCTCCTGGGCCAGAATATCCAGCCCAATGCCATCTCCATCGTCGCGGATGGTGCCCGTCGCTTGCAGGCTTACCCGTCCCTGGCTGGCGCTGACCAGACCTTTCTTCTGTTCATTTTGCAGGGTGGGATAGAGGCCCATGATGGTATTAACCGCTTCGCCATTGGGGCCAAGGAAGCCGCTCAGGGGGCCAAGGATTAGGTTCCCGGTCTGGTTGGTAATGGAGACATTGCCGCTGGCCGAGTCGGCCCGGTAGAGGTTGTATAGCCCGGTGGCGTTGGTAAAGCGGCTGGTTGATGTATCGAGAATGATATCCGCCGTCAGCGTTGCCCGCTCGGCCACCAGACTGCGGGAAATTACCGCGTCGATGTCCTGTACCGCCGTCAGGTGTAGGGCAAAGCCATCGGCTATGGAAGTCGGTTGGGCAAAGGTGTTGAGGCCGGTAATATCCAGATACACGTTCTGGCCAGAGGCCATCAGCTCAGCAGGCATGTTGGCCAGGAAATTGTCGGGCATGAGCTTGCCCCGCACCAGTTGCACCTTCAGCCGGTTGCCGCTGCTGCCCAGGTTGCCGCCCTGAGCGGCCAGTTCCAGGTGTCCCACATCGCCGCCCTCAATGATCACGTTGGCGGCGGTGGTAATGCTGCCCCGCTGGTTGGTAATGCTGGTGTAGCCGCCCACATTACCGAAGGAGCGAGTAAACACCAGATTTGAGGTTGGTGCGCCCGGATTCACCGCTGGGTCAAGGCGATTCAGAATGTTGATGGTGCTGGGGTTGCTGTCGCTGACAAAGGCATACTCACCATTGTTAGTCGAAGAAAACTTCGAGTCGTTCTTGGCTTCGTCAAAGCCCAGCACGTTGATCTTGCCAAAGACCAGGTTCTTACCTGAGAGGTTTTCTACTATCAGGTTTTCAATATTTTTGTTCACCCGCATCACGGCATTGCCGATGATTTGCCCCCGGTTAGCCGAGAAGGTCATGCTCATCTTGGCGTTAGAAACAATGTCATCGACGTAGATGTTGTTGGCATCCTGACTGGTGCCAATGGTGCTGGTGGGATCAATAGTGCCGTTGGCGTTGACCTTGAGGGTCTGGTCCGAGGAGCCAATGTTGTAGAGGTCGCCATTCAGGTTGATAGTGTCTTTGTAGGTGCCATTGCCATTCAGCACCACCCCCAAACCGCCCTGGGAAGGATAGCTGGCCGCTGCTACAACAATGTCTTCCAGAACCTCAACCAGGCTAATCACGGTCTTGGTAACGACTTCGCAGAGCTTGTCGATGGGCCAGGGCATCCACTTGCAGATTTTTTCTTCAACAGTTCTGGCGACTTCTTTAATCACCGTCAGGGTTTTAGTCACCAGCGTGCTGGAGATGGTTTCGGCATCACGATCCAAGCCGTAGTTGGACTCAGCATTGACGCTCAAATCACCGCTGCGCATGGCTGAGCCACTGGCCGACTCCACAATGGACTGCACGTAGGCCGTGCCCTCCGACCGGGCCGTGGCAATGCCCACAAACAGGTTGCTTTCGCCCCGGCCCTGGGCACGGGAGCGCAGGTTGCCATCCTTCTGGTAATTGGTGGCGTCAATCCGCAGACTGTCGGTGCCAATGATGTCGGTGCCGGTGGCGAAGGAAATTTTGGCCTCACTGTAGTTGCCAGCGGTGCCAATGTTGAGCCGGGTAAAGGCCGAGCCGTGGGCACCTTCGATATCCACCAGGGCATTGCCTCTGGCGGCGGCCAGGGCGCTGATCTGGTTATTGGCGTCAATGTTGACGTTGAGGCTGGCGACCTTGGCGGCCTGACGGATATCAATCAGCGCGTCGGAGTCGATGAACACATCGGTAATGGCAAAGGCGTTGGCCAGGGTAGCGCCACGGGTGGTCATCGCCGCGCTGAATGCCTCGCCATCGGCGGGACGCACGCTGGTATCGGCATCGGCGGTGATGTTGACCTGGGTAGTGGCGCTAACGCTGGCGTTGGGGTCGAGAATGGCCTGGGCCTTGTTGTTGACGGTAATGCCCGATCCGGCCCCACCGGCAGCAAAGATAGACGGCATACCAATGCCGGAGAAGTTGCCGTTCACCAGGTTGCTGAAGAGTTCCGTTAAGCTGGTGCCGGTGTTGCCCTCGGTGCGGGTTCTGACCACCGTGTTGGCCACCGAGGTAATGTCGGCCCGGTTGCCTGCGTTCAGCACCGCATTGGCCGCTACAGTAGTCACGGCGTTGGTGGTGGCGGTGACCGTGGTTTGGGTTGCTCCCCCGGCCAGTAGCCCCCGCGTGGTGCCGTCAGCCTTGGCGTAGGAACCGTTGTAGGCATCGGTTTTGGCGGTTAGGGTATTCCCGGCGGTGAGGGTGCCGCTAACGGTGGTGGTGACCGTGGCGCTGGTTTCAGTCGTCGCTCCGGTGCCCAGGTCAATGCCTGCTAGCAGGGCACCGCTGGAGGAGCTAGAGGTGGCTTCGGCCAGGTTGCTCTGGTTGGTGTTGAGCAGGGCCTGCACCGTCAGGTTATTGCCTGCGTTGAGGGTAGAGCCAGAGCCGACGCTGGCCCGCAGCGTGGGTTTGGCGATCGCCGTCGCCTGAGACGAACTCATACTCACCCCGCTAATCGGCGTGGTGCCTTTGGCATCGGCCCTGGCCTGCATACTGCCGATGGCGTTGACCGTGACATTACCACTGACTTTAATAGCAGCATTCGCACCGATTTCGGCAATTACCGTCGGTTCTAGACTGGCCCTGGCGTTGGAGCCAATGCCCGATGCCAGCCCCGCCGCCGCCGCCTGAGATTTGGCGCTAACGGTGGAATTATCCTGGGCCTGCACCGTCAGGTTGTTGACGGCCAGCCCGGTTGCCTGGCCAATCTGCACGCCATCGCCCACGGCGGCCCGAATCTGACCACTCTCCAGCGAACGGGCAAAGACAATGCCTGCGGCCAAGGCTCCCACCGATGCCCCGGCGGCCCTGGTCGTCAGGTTAGCGCTGCCCGTGGCGGTAACGCTGATGCTATTGGCCTGGCTAATGCGGGTGGGGTTGGCCAGGGTGGAATTGATCACCGCTTCCACGTTGTTTTTCACATCCAGGTAGGCCACAGCAGCCCCCAGGCCCACCAGCCCGCCGCTGCCGGTGTAGGTCTCAATCATTTCCCCAGAGCCGATCAGCTTGCCAGTATCCACAGTTCTGGCCGAGCCTACGTTGCCCCTGGCATCCACGGTAATGTTGCGTCCGGCGCTGAGCTGTGCGCCAGCGTCTACCGTAGCCCTAACGTTGTGGGTGACAGTCACCACGCCCGCTGCCCCGCCTGCGCCCAGGGTTAGCCCTACGCTCAGCGCCCCAGCCAGTATGTGGACATTCGAGGTTTCCTCCGCCCGCACGGTCAGGTCGCGTCCGGCGTTAACCGTGGTGCCAGCCCCAATGTAAGCCTGGGTAGCGCGGTTGACGGCCAGGTTGGTGTTGAACTCGTTGGTAATGCTGGCATCGACTCTAATCTTGCTGCTGTACTGGTTGAGTTCGCCAATTTGAGACAGCAGCATACCGCTGGTGCCGCTGCTGCCCGTGGCCCCGTCGCCCGACATGGCGCTGCCAATGGTCATCACCGACACCGACCCAGCTACCCCGGCAAAGCCGCCGCCGCCGCCCGCTACGGCAGTGGAATCCACCGTTTTTCTGGAGAGCACCAGCACCTCAACATCCTGCCTGGCGTTGACCACCGCACCCGCTCCAATTCCCGCCGTAGTCGTGTTCTTAACGCTGGTGACATCGAGCGTTACCCCAATGCCCACTGCACCCAAGCCAATCGCCAGGGAGCCAGCCTTAACATCGGCAGTGGTGTTGCTAAAGGCTTTAACCAGCACTGATTGCTCGGCGTGGACACCGCTCAGGTCGCCATTGATGGTGCCGCCGTGCAGGTAAGCCTGGGTGGTGTTTTCCACTGAGTTAACGGCCACCGTGCCCGCCAGACCATTGCCACCTAGGGAAGCCGTGCCGATCAGCACGTTCACCGTTTCAGTGTTGATGGCCACGATGCCCAGGCCGCGAATCGTGGTGGTAGCATCGCTAGGATTTTCCTTCGGCTGCGCCAGGGTAGCACGGCCCTGCACGGCCATGCTGGTGGCTTCGCTGTAGGCGCGGGTCTGGTTGTCGATGTTGTTAACCACCACGGTGCCGCCTACGCCCACAGCCCCGCCGCTAATTGCGCCACCCTTGGTGTCGATACTGTTGCGGGCCTGGCTAAAGAGGCCGACGCTGCCCCAGGCTGTGATGGTGCCGCCGCTGCTGTAGGCGGTCACCTGGTTGGCCATTTCATTAATGGCGATGGAGCCTGCCACCCCGGCAATGCCGCTGGCCCCAAAGGAGGCGGCAATCGTCTGGATGGTGCCCTTAGCCTCGGCAGAAATCAGCACATTCCCGGCGCTGGATCCTAAATTGCTGGCGCTGCTGTAGGCTCGCACCGTGTTGTCGATGTTGTTGTAGGCACTGGCCACCCCGGCCCCAACGCCGAGGCTGATGGCGATCGCCGCCCCGCCCGATAGCGACTTAATGATGGATTCGTCGCTGGCCAGCAGGTTGACGCCTGCGGCTCCACTCACCATTGCCGCATTGGTAAGGCGGGCTTCGATGGTGTTGCGAATCTGGTTGTGGGACACGGGCACCGCCGCCGAGCCGGAGAACTTGCCCCCGGAAACGGCCCCCACGGCAGACAGCGATTCAATCGTCGCGGTGGATTTGGCGCTCACGGTCAGGCTGCCGGTCTTAGCCTGGGCGGTGCTGTCGGCTATG
>CAYUBC010000072.1:0-3180 GCA_964442885.1 uncultured bacterium
TGGGCCTGCTCTAAAATGCCAACCCGCTCTAGCAACTGCATGGCCACGTCCTGAGCCTTTGCCTTAGGCCAGCGCCGCACCCAAATGGGGGCCAGGGTGACGTTCTGCAACACCGTCAGGTGGGGAAACAGGTTAAATTGCTGGAACACCATGCCCACTTCCCGGCGGATAGCCTCGATGTTCTTCAGGTCGTGGGAGATAGTGATGCCATCCACCTCAATGCTGCCTTTTTGGTAAGGCTCCAGGGCATTAAAGGTGCGGATAAAGGTAGATTTACCCGACCCAGACGGCCCCATCACCACCAGCACCTCGCCTTTATACACCGTCATGCTGACGCCCTTGAGCACGTGGAAGCCATTGTCGTACCACTTTTCTACATCCCTGGCCACAATGACTGGCTCAGTACCGGTCTGCTGGCCAGCGGGGTGCTCCGTCTGAAACTGTGTCATGAACTGCTTCCTCTCAATGGTGGCCGGTTAGGCCACTAACGATGTGTGGATAGATAATTCAGCCGAGCCGAGCTACCCAGCCCCAGCTACGTACTGCTATTTTGCCTTAACCCTACGGGGTTTCTGGTCACCAGACTGTTAACTGTTACACGGACTGTTACACAGACGGTTGCGCGGAGAGACATTCTCCTCTTATCTATCTTCGGCCTTCCTTCAATGGGCTTTGCTGGCCATATCCCCTGTTGCCCCCGCTTATTCTGTATTCAGCTTCTCTTCAATTTTGCGGCTACCCAGGGACATGGCATAGCAGAAGAACCAGTAAATCACAGCCAGGAACAGGTAGACCTCGGCATAGCGCCCCAGATAGGTGGGGTTGGCCAAAATCGACTTGCCAATGCCCAGCAGCTCGGCCAGACCCACAATAGACAGTAGCGTGGTGTCTTGAAACAGGCTGATAAACTGCCCCACAATGGCCGGAATAGCAATCTTAAGGGCCTGGGGTAGCACAATTAGGCCCAGGGTCAACGGGGTATTTAGCCCCAGAGACATGGCCGCCTCTCGCTGCCCCCTGGGTACGGCTTGCAGCCCCGCCCGCACGTTCTCAGCCAGGTAAGCGGCGCTAAACAGAGCCAGGGCGATAATGGCTCGCAGAATCCGGTCTGGCCGAGATCCCACCGGCAAAAAGAGGGGAATCATCACCTGGCCCATGAACAGTAGGGCCACCAGCGGCACCCCGCGCACCAGCTCAATGTAGGCGGTTGACAGCCACCGCACCACCGGCAGCGCGCTACGGCGACCTAGGGCTAGCAGCAACCCCAGGGGAAAACAGAGGGCAATACCGCTAACTGCCGTAAACAGAGTCAGGAGCAAACCGCCCCAGTCGTTGGTGGACACGCGAGTTAGGCCCAGGCCACCGCCAATTAACCACAGAGCAACAAAGTAGGACAGAAACCACAGCAGCGAAACCCACTTGCCTATGCTAGGAACCTTTCGCCCTACCTGCCGCCCCAGAGCCGCCATGCCTGCTACCAGAGCTACCATCGGCAACAACTTGAAAGAACTTGGTCGAGTGGGCGGAAACAGCACAATAAAAGCGCACACCACGGCTAGACCAATCAGTACATTGCGGCTAAACAGGGTAGAAACGTTCCGCCCCAGCACTCCCCAGGAGAGCCCAGCCAGGGCGCAAATCATCGCCAGCAAGGCCCAAATGCGGATATACAGGCCTGGAGGATAAGTCCCCGTCATAAACAGGCCAAAGTTGTTGGGAATGACCTGCCACTGGGCGCTAGTCAAGGCCCAGGTGATGAGCTGAAGTATCCCGCCGCCCAAAACCGCGACGATGATAACGGTCAAAAGACTGTTGAACCAGTCGCTAAACAGATGCTTTTTCGCCCAGGCGGTTGGCCCCAGAGCCACTACCTCCGGCGGGGCTGACGACAGAGAATTGGGAGTTACAGGGGTCATGGGTTAGCGTTCCTTAAACTGCACAGCCTGGTTGAGCTGATTCATGACCAGGGTGATAAGTAAGCAGAGAATTAGATAGGTGGCCATCAGCACCAGAAAAACTTCCACTGGGCGACCGGTCTGGTTGTAGGTGGTGGTGGCCACGGAATAGATTTCAGGAAAGGCCACCGCAAAGGCCAGACTAGAGTTTTTGGTCAGGTTCATGTACTCGCTGTTCATGGGTGGAATAATCACCCGTAGCGCCTGGGGAAAGACGACCAAGCGCATCACCAACCCCTGCTGTAACCCTAGGGAGCGGGCCGCTTCCCACTGGCCCTTAGAAACAGCCTGAATTCCAGCCCGGACAATTTCGGCCACAAAGGCCGACGTGTAAAACACCAGTGCCGATAGAGAGGCCACATACTCCCGCGAGAGCCGCAGCCCGCCGGTGACTCCGCCTCCCTCCTGGCCTTGGGGAACGGTCCAGTTCATGCCGAGGGTAACAATCAGCAACAGTAGGACGGCCAATAGGCCCAGGGCAATGATTTGGGGTTGACCACTAGAGCCAGTTTCAATGCGGATTTTGGTACGCCACTGCCACAGGTAAAAGGCGGCGATCGCCCCGCCAACCAGCGCCGCAATACCCAGTAAGGCCAGCACGGCACTGCCTGCCCAGGGAATGTAAACCCCGCGATTGTTGAGGTAAATCATCCCGAACAGGTTGATCTGGTTTTCGGGCCGGGGCAGTGCTCCATAGATGGCAAAGTACCAAAAGAACAACTGCAACAGCAGCGGAATATTACGCACCAGCCCGACATAGCCCCGGCTTAGTTGATACAGCAGCCAGTTCTTAGAGAAACTGGCAACACCAGCGACTATGCCCAGTAGCGTGGTCAGGGCAATGCCCGCGATCACCAGGGTGATTGTATTGCCCAGGCCCACCATGAGCGCTCGCCAGTAGGGATCGTTGGGGCGATACTTAATTGCACTTTCCCCAATGCTGAAGCCCGCCGGATTACGCAAAAAACTAAATCCAAAGACCTGGCCCTGCTGAGCCAGGTTGCGGCTTAAGTTGCCAATAAAAAAGCTAGCCAGGGCAATGACAATGAGCAGGGTAATCACCTGGAAGGCAATTTTCCAAAACCGTTCATCGCGCAGCATAGCCTTCAGGTTAAACTGCCGGGTGCCGCTATCGTGGGCCATCTAGGTCACCTGTGATGGATTTGTTATCGGGCTGTAAGCAAAATAATCCAGGAGGGATGTCAAGAAAAGTTCAATTTGTTAC
>CAYUBC010000072.1:3190-11153 GCA_964442885.1 uncultured bacterium
ATTTATGAAAAAGGCGCAGCCGTAGCTACGCCTCAGGGATTTAAGGAAACTCAACAGCAACTGAAAGCTGCTCTACCGCCCTAGCGGAAGGGTGGAGCATACATCAGGCCACCGTCGGTCCAAAGGGCGTTTTGGCCCCGCTCTAGCTTGAACTGAGAGCCTTCGCCGACGTTGCGGTCGTAGATTTCACCGTAGTTGCCAACGCTTTGAATCACCATGACCATGAAGTCATTGTTGAGGCCCATGTCTGTACCGAGGGTGCCTTCTTCCCCCAGGAAACGCGCGATGTTGGGGTCATCGCCGCCTTTGAAGGTTTCGATGTTCTCGGAGGTAATGCCAAACTCTTCGGCCTGAATCAGGCCAAAGGTGACCCACTTAACTACGTCATACCAGGCTGAGTCGTTGTTAACGGTCACTGGCCCTAGCGGTTCCTTGGACATGGTGACTTCTAGCAGGGTATGTTCATCGGGGTTGGGCAGCGTGCTGCGACGAGCCACCAACTGAGACTTATCGGAGGTCATCCCTTCGCACCGGCCTTCGGCGTAGGCGGCGTAGCCAGCGTCGGCATCCTGGAAGACCACCGGTTCAAACTCAACTCCTAGCTTCCGCATTTGGTCTGTCAGGTTGAGCTCGGTGGTGGTACCGGTTTCAACACAGATGGCCTTGCCCGCGAAATCCTCCAGACCGTCAATGCCGCTGTCAACCCGCACCATCATGCCCTGGCCATCAAAAAAGGTGGTAGGCGCAAACTCTAGACCCACCTGGGTGTCGCGGCTGATAGTCCAGGTGGTGTTACGCGATAGCATATCCACCTCACCACCGGCCAGGGCAGTGAACCGCTCGGTAGAGTCTAACCGGCGATACTCGACCGCTTCGGGATCGCCCAGAACCGCAGCGGCTACCGCCTTGCAGACGTCCACATCCAGACCCGAATAGGCACCGCTCTCATCCACGAAGCTAAAGCCAGGGATGCCACCATCCACGCCGCAGACTAGTTTTCCTCGTTCTTTCACAACCGCTAGGCGGCTACCCCCAGCCGCTGGGGCCGTGGCTTCTCCACCGTCGGTTGTTGGCGCTGTGTTAGTGGTAGCTGTGCCACCACCGCAGGCGGCCAGGGTGAGCCCCAGAGCAACAGCCAGTAAACCCAACTTACGCATAACTTACACCTCACTCACAAAAACCATGACAAAATATCGAGCCAGCCGTGAAGAATATTGAACAAACTCAACATTCCACTGGTTTGGGTTTCCATTTTGTATCGGAGATAACAATATACCTGACCAGTGCTCTAGCGCTAGGTGCCTCATTCTTCGCCCTAAGGAAATCAATGGGGTGCCGTAGCCTCAGAGCTAGACCAATTCAGAGCCAGACCAAATATCGCGGTAGTTCAACCATGGCAAAACTGGGTAGCGACCACCCTGGAGGGATCTATTTAACGACCTTGGGCCAAGTCACGAATTAGGGGCAGTTTGGAGCGAATGTAGCAATTTAGCTGGTCAGTTTCGTCTTGGTTGATGGACTGCTGTACCGTAAATTGCTCAAGCAACCAGTGCACCAGACCGTTGTCATCCATTGCTAGCAGTTGACTGCTCTGGGAGCGATCAACCAAAGACCACAAGCGGCGCAGAAGCTGGGGGTTCATGGCAGCACTTAATAATTTCTTTAGATTTATACTAGTGCACTCGCCTCAGTCTGTACAGCCCGATGATGTGATTGTTCATGTTTCTGCCCATGGCTTAACTTAATGGTGAAGCCTGGCTCAAAGTGCCTCGCCCAACCCCTGCACCCAGTCTTGGCCAAGCTGAATGGTAATGTCAGAGTTGAGCGCTCCAGTGCTTTCTACCCTGGCTTCGCCAATGCCCAGAAACCGCTGCACCATTTCTGCGGTTGCCATGTCGCCTCGCTGGGCAACAATGCGGCTAATTGGCAGCGGTTCATTCAGGTCTTGGTCCATATAAATGTTGGTGTAGCCACTATCCCCCAGGGCTTTCACCAGGGCCTGCACAGCTACCGGATTGTCGGTGCTGTCTTGAATGGCCACTCGCACCTGACTGGGATCCGTGTTGATGGCGACCTGCTGGGTGCCAAAACCAAAGTATTGATCCACCAGGCCGTCAATGGCGCTGTAATCAGGTAGCCAATAGCTAAGGGAGAAGTCCTGGGGATTGCTAAAGTCGCCGGGCAGCATCAGCATCTGCACGTTAGAACGATTGACCTGGGTAGCGTAGCCCACTAGTGCCAGCAGTTCCTCTACCGAGAGGTTGGTATCCACATTAGATTGAACCACCGACAGAATTTTGGGTAGGCGGGCAATGGTAGCCGGGTTTAGGGTTTGTTCTGCCACAGCGCGCATAAACGTCTGCTGCCGCTGGATGCGGCCAATGTCGCCCTGGGAGTCGTACCGAAACCGCAGGAACTGTAGTGCCTGACTGCCGTTCAGGGTTTGTTCGCCCGCCTTGAGGTCAATGTAAAGGTGTTGGCTTTCATCGGTGTATTTCATATCCTGGGGCACGGTCACCGTGACGCCGCCCAGGGCATCAATCAGCTTTTCGACCCCCTGTACATTGATGCGCACGTAGCGGTCAATGGCGACCCCACCCAGCAGGTCACTCACGGATTCAGCCGTTAGAGCCGGGCCACCGTCTCGATTGGCTTCATTCAGCTTGGTCAGCCGCCCCTGTACGTAGGTGCGGGTATCCCGTGGTAGCGATAGGACTACCAACTGCTCGGTCTGCGGATTAAACCGGATTAACAGCATCGAGTCAGACAGGCCATCAAAGGAATTGACCAGGGCGTGATAGCCCACATCCTGCAACTCAGGGGGCACCTCTTCAACGTCGGAGGTCAGCACCTTAACGCCCAGCACCAGAATATTGACGGGTCGGGTCAGGCGGGGGAGGCGCAGGTTACCGCCCGTGGAAATTGGATCGCCCTGCCCAAACACCTGGCCATCATCAGAGGTCATTTGCTGCTGGAGCGGAGTGCTAGTCAGGGAGACAGCCAACAAGGCCCCTGCCGTCGCCGATACCGTGGCCACCCCAGCCAGGGCAATACCTAACCCCACTAACCGGGGCAGCCGCCAGCGCGATCTGGGGGTGGCGCTGACTTTGACCTTGGCAGGCTTTGACCAGGTAGCCGGTACCTGGGGATGAGTGGGTACTCTAGAGCCCCTGGGTGGGGTAGGTTTGCGAGAAGACACTAGCGACCTTAACCTCTAACAAAGGTGGAAATCAGCGAATTATAGGTCAATTTTTTGACTTTATCTATGGTTCAACAGTTGTAACTAAACTTTGCCAAGCAATAGCTCCCAGAATAGTCCCAGGGTCTGGAGACGGCGGATGAGCTAGCCTGATGACATCAAGCCCGGCGGGTCTGATAGCGCCGCTTTAAGTTCAATTGTACCAAGGTAGTGATAATGACAGCCATAGATGGCTTCCATGGCTACCGCATGGTATCAGCAATCGTTCTAATTGACTCAGCCTAATTGACTCAGCTCAGCCAGGGCAACTGAGCTCAGGGTATGGGCCTAGGGGAGGCGATCGCTCAACCGGCTAAACCCTGGCAGCTTAACGGACTTCCCCTGGAGCAGGCGCACCATCAGCACCAGATTGGTCAGGGTATAGCCGGTGGTCACCAGGGTATTGGTAATCAAAAACCGCAGCGACAACCCCGGTGACAGGTGACTGCCCGCACTCAGTAAGGTGTAGGTCACCAACCAACTCAGGGCCAGGGTCACCACTAGGCGGCTAACGGCCTGTTCCTGGCGACTCCCCTGCTTTTGCCAGAGACTATAGGCCGCTGGCACCACGCCAAACACCGGCACCAGGTAAATCATTAGCTTCAGGCGTTCCAGGGTGTCGCTGGTGGGCGAGGCTACTTTTTTCATATCTCGTCATCCACGGTAAGTTCCTGAGTGAACCAGACATAGAGGGCATAGCCCATCTGCACCAGCAGCAGGGCCATCAGCATGAGCTGCAAAGCAATTACATTAACACCACTGCTCAGGCTACCCAATAAGCAGGCCACCAGGCCAGCCCCCAACTTTAGCCCAGGGCTGAGGCGGGGATGGGTAGGTTCGTCGGCAGCGGTCGCCAAGGTTAACTCCAGACATCCCATAACTACTAGAGAAATTCCCACCGAGAGACCAATTAACAGGCTGACATTGTTCTGCAACATGCGATCCGGGTCGGCAATCACGTTTAAGATACCAGCCCCCGTAGCCGCGATGGAGATCACCAGGGGCAGGTGCAAATAGCCTCAGGCAAAGGCCCATGCCGTTTGGGGCTTGGGCGGACGACGGTTGATGAAGTCGAAATAAATCCACCAGATGCCAAAGGCTAACGCCAGGCCCAAAATCCCGGTGATGGCGGTAAACAGGGTGAGGGTTTCCTGGGCGGCCAAGCCTTGCACCGTACCCACGACGGATTCCCCCAAAACGATGATCACGAACAGGCCAAAGCGCTCTGGCAACTTGGAGGTGCTAAATCGTGGCAGTTGGCGTTGCAGCCGTAGGGTGAACATAGGGGTCACCAAATCCATCACCAGCCCTAAGGCCCAAAGCCAAAATCGCAGCGGTGGGGCCACAAATACAGAGGCCACAAACATCAAAATGGACAGGCTAAAGCCCGTCACAAACCACCGAGCCGTGGGGCGAAAGCGGCGATCGCACCGCCCCCCCTGCCACCATAGATAGGTAATAATCAACCGGGCCAGGGCATAGCTGAGGGCAAACTCCACAGCGTTTTTGCCCAGGGCATAGTGGGCAAAAACGGCCATCCCCGCAATGGGGATCATCTGCAAAAAGGTAAACAGGCGGTTTTCAAACCCTTCGGTTTCAAACCGCTCGTTGTAGTAAGTGGCACCAATCCACACCCACCAGACTGGCAGAAACAGAAACACAAACTGCCCTACCCCAGCCCAGGAAATGTTCTCGGCCAAGCTGTGAGCGAGTTCCGCAATCACCACTACAAAAAACAGGTCGAAAAACAGTTCCAGCCAGGTCACTCGCCGCTCGTGGGCTTGCTCCTCATCGGTTCTTAGGATGGGGTGTTGCCACCAAACCCGCTTGGCCATGCTGCCCCCTTGGTGATGAGTGTGTTGTTAAGGCCTAATGCAAACTATCAAAAATGCGGTGGGCCATGTCAAGCTTTGAGCATTGGGGGATGAGAACTTTCCGGCCATCCCGGTGCAGCACGATGGCCTGGTTGGTCTCGGTGCCAAAGCCGCTGCCTGCTATATCTACAGGATTAGCAACGATGGCATCTAACCCTTTGCGATGCAGTTTCTCCAGCGCCGGGGGGAGAATATCTCCGGTTTGGGCCGCAAAGCCAATCAGTTTTTGGTGGGGGTGTCGCCGCTGGGCCAAGTCGGCCACAATATCGGGCACTGGCTCCAGGGGCAAAGCATTGGGCAAATCAGCCTTGGCTAACTTAGTAGCAGATTGTTGAGTTGGGCGCACGTCGGCCACCGCCGCTGCCATCATCACCCAATTGGCCTGGGACAGGTAAGCAAGCATAGCGCTGTGCATCTCGGCGGCAGTCGTCACGGGGATCGCTTGCATACCGCCTAAACGCTCTTGCAAGGCTGGATCCATAGGCCCGTGCACAAGCGTTACCCCAGCCCCCCGATGCAGGGCCGCCTGGGCCAGCGCTACCCCCATTTTGCCCGTGGCCGGGTTGCCGATAAAGCGTACTGGATCTAGAGGTTCGCGAGTGCTGCCAGTGCTAATCAGCAGGTGCTGACCAGCCAGATCTCGCTGCCCCTGGGTGTGCAGCAGAGAAGTAACGTAGGGCAGAATATCTTCCGGTTCGGCCATGCGTCCAGTGCCCACCCGATCGCAGGCCAGCACGCCACTGCCCGGCCCCACGCCGTGAAACCGAGGATCGCCCAGCACCGTTTGCCAGTTACGCTGTACGGCTACTTGCTGCCACATATCGGTATTCATAGCCGGGGCCAGCAGCACTGGGCAGGTCGAAGCCAGGACAGTATTAGTCAGAAGATTGTCTGCCAATCCGTAGGCCAGCTTGCCCAGGGTGTTGGCGCTGAGGGGAGCAATCACCAACAACTCGGCCCACTCCCCCAGGTCAATGTGAAGGGGCCGACCCTGGGATGGATCCCAAAACGTTTCGTCAGTATAGGCCGGGTGCCGTGCCAGCGTGGCCACCGTCAGGGGTGGAATAAACGCCTGCCCCTGATGAGTCAACACCGGACGCACGGCTACTCCAGCCTTAGCCAGTTCAGAAATCACTGAGCAGGTCTTGTAGGCCGCAATGCCGCCACTCAGGCCAACCACAACCCGGCGAGGAGAAGCCAATACCTTGGCCATGCCTTACGACTCGTCGTAGGGCTCCAAATCTAGCAGGTAGACGTAGGACTCGACTAACTCTGGCCGTTGGAACGCTAATGCCCTCAACAAATGCCAGTCTTGCAGACCTTCAAACGCATTGTCGTAGGCATCGGCTTCTAAGCGACGGGCCAGTTCTTCAACGGTATCTGGCGTCATTTCTGACACCGCTTCGCGCGAAACATGTAGGCTCAGCATGGTCAATTTTCCCCCTTGGCGATAGCTGCACCGCCACTCTCTCCACGCCTGCGTGGATTTGCGGAAATACAGCTCACCTTTTCAGGATAAAGGTTAAGGCGAGGTATACTGCCGACCTTGCCTCAAATCTTCGCAAAATTCAGATATGAAGCCAATTGCCTGGGGCGAAATTTCATGACCCATAGGGATTTCGTGGAAGCTGACGGGCTGCCCATGGTATTCAAGGGTTTCCTTAGCGGCATGGGCCTTGGCAATCGGCACTACTGGGTCAAAGGAGCCATGTACCATAACTAGCACTCTCGGCTGACCTGGCGTAGCCACTGGCCCATGCAAGTAGCCGCTTAAACAAATCTGACCGGCCAGGGGCAATTCCCAACCTACATCCAGGGTCATAGCGCCGCCCTGGGAGAAACCAGCCAGCACCGTGCGCTCCAGGGGAATGTGGGTTTCTTGGGCAAGCTCCAGCAGCCAGGATTTCAGGATTTGACGACTGGCCTTCAGATCGGCCTGTTGCTGGAAATCGTAGGGCCGCCGAAAATCCCACCCGGTGGGAAAGGCGTACCACATCCGCCCACCCGGCACCTGGGGGTGGGGCAGCGGCGCATCGGGAAAAACCATAGCGAACTGGGGCAATTGCAGATAGGGAGCCAATCCCACCAAATCCGCCGCATTTGCCCCCCACCCGTGGAGCGCCACGAGCTGCCACTCCTCAGTCGCCTTTTCCTTAGCTGGATAAACTAGAGCTTGCAGCGTCAATGCCACCTCCACAGCGCATCACGGTCTGTGTCCTTAAGCCTCCGCTACTTTAACCTGAGTTTGCGCCCAGGCAGCATCCTCCTCAGACAGGGCTGGCGGCGGTGGCGGCTGGCTATAGTCCAGAGAAAGGTCGTAGGCTGCCTCATCATAGATTTGCGTCAGCGCCTGCTGCAAATTTAGGGGCACATCTTCATCCTCAAATTTTAAAGGCACCGGCACGACAGGTAGTGGGTTGGCCAGGGCGAGGGGCCAGAGATCCATCCGTTGAGCCTGGGCGCGGGTCAGGGCAACGCAGTAGGGAACGCTGGGCAGGCGTGGCTGGGCAAAAGGACGAGTCCCCCGCCGCAGCAAATCAATTTCTAGCAAATGAACACCAGCCTTGTAGAGGCGCTGGCGCTTTTGGCGGTAGGTCGTTAAGCCAGGCTCTCGCTTGTTCACTGGCGAAAGAATTTCGATGCTGGTAATCAGGCGATTTTGGGCGACATCGCGAATGTCCACGCTGGTCAACCGTACTGCGACTGGCTGGACAATCGGCAAAGCCAGCCCTGGTGGGGTAAGGGTTACGGTACTGAGAGACCTCGATGATGGCGACGGTGGTAGCTGGCGGCCTGCCTCTAAGATTTCAACGTCGGGATATAGAATCCCAATTTCCCCGGTTGGGTCTAT
>CAYUBC010000073.1:0-5282 GCA_964442885.1 uncultured bacterium
GCTGCTGTTGGTTACCCACGCCAACCGCGCCCTGGGCATTGATGACCAGTGGTTTAGCCTGGGCGACAGCCTGGTGCTCACCGTCATGGGCGAGATTGCCTTTATGCCGGTGCTGGTGCTGTCGGCCCGGCTTTGCCCACCAGGGGTAGAAGCCACCCTGTTTGCCCTGCTAATGTCCATCCTTAACCTGGCTGGGCTGCTCTCCCACGAGTTGGGCGCGTTGCTCACCCACTGGCTGGGCATCACCGAAACTAACTTTGACCATCTCTGGCAACTGGTGCTGCTCACCAACCTGACCACGCTGTTGCCCCTGCCGCTATTGTTTTTGCTGCCAATGGCCTCTTCCCAGAGTCTAGATGGAGGGTCTGAGGTAGAGCCCGTGTGGCGATCGCCCGATCCCAGCCACCTTTCTCCTGTTCCCCTCTCCCCCGACCGAGTAGAGTCTCCATCCCCATAGCCTGTTTCCCTCCCTCCCGCTCTCCTGACTCCTGACTTCTGATTCCTGTTTTCTCACCTCCCAACTACCCCTCCCCCTATGACCACCACCTACCCCAACCCCACCGTTCCCCCCAAGTCCTACGACCTGGACGCCTGGCGCAGCGGCTACCGCTCTCAACCCCAGGAATACAACTACTGGATTGGCGACATCGACGGCACCATTCCCGCCGACCTGGAGGGCACCTTGTTCCGCAACGGGCCGGGGCTGCTGGATGTGGCGGGCTACCCGGTGAAGCATCCCTTTGATGGCGATGGCATGATCAGCAGTGTGGCCTTTCGGGGGGGGCGGGCCTATTTTCGCAATCGCTACGTGCGCACGGCGGGGTATGTGGCCGAGCAGCAGGCCCAGAAACCGCTCTATCGCGGTGTGTTTGGCACCCAAAAGCCCGGTGGCCCTCTAGCCAATGCCTTTGACCTGACCCTCAAAAACATCGCCAATACCCACATTGTCTACTGGGCCGAGCGGCTGCTGGCCCTGTGGGAGGCCGCCGAACCCCACCGCCTCGACCCGGTTACCCTGGACACCCTGGGCCTGGACACGCTGAATGGGTTAATTGCCCCCGGTGGCTCCTTTACCGCCCACCCCAGACTTGACCCTGGCCACCACGGGCAGCCGCGGCTGGTGGGTTTCTCGGTGAAGCCGGGGCTGTCTAGCAAAATCACCCTCTACGAACTGGATAGCGAAGGCAACACCGTGAACCAGCACAGCCATAGCGTGCCAGGCTTTGCCTTCCTGCACGATTTTGCCATTACGCCCAACTACGCTGTCTTTTTCCAGAATCCGGTTAGCTTTGGGCCGCTGCCCTATCTGCTGGGCTTTAAGGGAGCCGCAGAGTGCCTTAGCTTTAACCCCAAGCAGCCGACTAAAATCCTGGTTATCCCCCGTAACGGCAAGGATCCTATGCAGGTCATTGATACTGACCCCTGCTTCGTCTTTCACCACGCCAACGCCTTTGAGCAGGATGGGCAGTTGGTAATTGATTCGGTCTGCTACGACCGCTTCCCCTCCCTGGAGGGCAGTCAGGACTACTTAACCGTGGACTTTGACCGGCTGCCACCGGGGCAACTCTGGCGGTTCACCGTGGATTTGCAGGCCGAGACTGCCGGGGTTGAAACCCTGGTCAACCGCTGTGTGGAATTTCCTGTCCTGCATCCCAACTGGGTTGGGCAGCCCTACCGCTATTTGTGGATTGGGGCCGCCCACGCCCCCCAGGGCAATGCCCCCCTGCAAGCCCTGCTCAAGCTAGATACCCAAACCGGCCAAACCGAGGTTTGGAGTGCGGCCCCGCACGGCTTTATGGGCGAACCGGTGTTTGTGCCCCGCCCCGGTGCCACTGGCGAAGACGACGGTTGGGTAATTGTGCTGATGTACGATGGCGATCGCCGCTGCTCCGATGTGGTAATTCTAGACGGGCAGGCCATCCCGGCTGGCCCCATTGCTCGCCTGAAGCTATCTCACCATGTGCCCTACGGCCTGCACGGTAGCTTTGTACCCCGCTACTTTGGGCCAAATGAGGGATAGGGGTTAGGCTTAGGCGGGTTGGATGAACTCATCGTCAATCTCTGGGTCAACCGTTAACTACAGGTGTTATTTCCTAAAAACTCGGTGCTAGAGGCTGATCACGTCCATATTTGGCTGGCTGACCCGGAGGATTGCCATGCTCCGGCCTTGGTCGCCCGCTATCTGGCCTGGCTAGATGAACAGGAGCAGGAACGTTACCACCGCTTCAAGTTTGACCGGCATCGGCATACGTTTCTGGTGGCTCACGCCCTGCTGCGGTGGTGTTTGGCTCAGTATAGCCACACCCAACCAGCCAGCTTGGCCTTTACCCGCACTCCCCAGGGACGGCCTGAGCTGCTGCCCGCCCCAGACCTGCCGCCGCTGCGATTCAGCCTGTCCCACACTACGGGCCTGGTTGCCTGTGGCATTGTGCAAACCCATGACCTTGGGCTAGATGTCGAAGACACCCAGCGCCGGGTAGTGGTTGCCGCCGTAGCCAGAACCAGCTTTACTCCGCAAGAGCAGCAGGAGCTACACCGCCTAGCCCCCGCCGCCCAGCGCCATTACTTTTTTGACCACTGGACGCTGAAGGAAGCCTACGCCAAAGCCCGCGGCCTGGGGCTCTATCTACCCTTTAGAGAGTTTGGGTTTCAGCTTCAGGCTGGCCCAGAGCCCGCCATTCAGCTAAGGCCAACTAACCCCCAAACCGACAAGCAAGACTGGCACTTTGCGGTATGTAGCCCTACCCCTACCCATCGACTGGCCCTGGCGATTAGAAGTTCTCAGGCGGTTAAGGTGAGCGTTTATCAAGGCATCCCTGGCTCACATACCCATCGACTTTGGCCCCAGCTAACCCACAGCCGAGGTGTCATGCTAGTAGCAAGGGCGGGGGACAGCCCAGGGCTGGGTTTAGGCTAGAACCGCTGCCCTAACCGCGCTAGCTGGGGCACCCAGCCCAGCCGCCCGGTCATCAACCGCAGGGCCAGTCGCCGGAGCAGGGGCACCTGCTTAAGGCCCCACAACCCTATCCGGCGGAGCACCACAACTGGCCCAATTTGGTTAGAGAAGGTGCGGGTCAGCACGTCGGTAAAGCTCAAAATTACCCAGTTCTCCCACCGTCGCCAGCGTTCATAGCGACGTAGCACCGCCAGGGAGCCGAGGTCTTCGCCCCGTTGGTAGGCTGCCGTCAGCACTTCGGCCAGGGCAGCGGCATCGCGAATGCCCATATTAAGCCCCTGCCCACCCACCGGATGGCAACTGTGGGCAGCGTCACCGACCAGGGCCAGGCGGGGTTGAATGTAGCGATCGCACTGCATCAACTGCACGGGAAACAGGGTGGGCGGGGTCAACCGCTTGAGCCGCCCCATCTGGGGGCCAAAGCGCCGCTCTAGCTCGGCCATAAACTCGGCGTCTGGCAGCGCTAAGATGGCCTCGGCTTCAGCGTGGGGGGCCGTCCACACAATCTGGCAGCGCTGACCAGGCAGAGGCAGAATGGCGAAGGGGCCACTGGGCCAAAACCGCTCGTAGGCGATGTTTTGGTGATCGGTCTCAGGCTCCAGGAGGGTAGTAATGCAAGACTGCCAGTACTGCCAGCCAAAAGCAGGAATATTGGCCTGCTGGCGCAGGGGCGACTGCTTACCGTCGGCAGCTACCACCAGAGCGGCCTGCAACCGGCGATGACCTTGGGGAGTGATGAGCTGCCCGGTGACGGAGGTGCCGTTACGCTCGCTAACCTCTAAAAGAGCCTCACTGAAATAATGAATCGAGCTGGCCTCCTGAACGGCTCGCTGTAGGGCGGTCATCAACACGGTATGTTCGGCCCCGTAGTAGACAGCCTCAGTGCCCAGGTCGGTGGGCAAAAATTTCACCACCTGAGAATAGTTACCATCAGACAGACGCACCTGCTGAAAGTGGCAAATGTGGGGGCCAATCTGTGGCCATAGACCGAGGCCCTTAAAAATATCCCCAGAGGTCAGCGACAGGGCGTAGGCTCGGCGGCGGGCGGCGGCACCCTCGGCAGTTTGCGCTTCAACCACCGCCACCCGTAGCCCAGATGAGCGCAGGGCCACCGCCAACGTTAGGCCCACAATGCCACCCCCAACAATGGCGATATCCACAGCCAGGGGTGGCAACGGTTCTGATTGAGCAATAGAACGAGACGATGGAGTCGTTGCCGTCATAGACAGGATGACTTAGAACAGAGTAACTATTGGGTCAACCTAGCGATAGTTAGTGAACTGAATGGCTACCGGCCACTCTTCTTGCTTGACTAACTGCATGGCTTGCTGCAGGTCGTCCTTGGATTTACCTGACACCCGCACCGCATCGCCCTGAATGGAGGCTGTAACCTTCTTCATGTTATCGCGGATCAACTTGGTGATTTGCTTGCCCATCTCCTGGCTGATGCCTTTTTTGAGGGTAACTTGCTGCCGTACCCGGTTGCCACTGGCGGCCTCAACCTCGCCGTAGTCGAAAATTTTGAGGGAGAGATTACGCTTAGCCGCCTTTTGGTGAAGCAGGTCTTTTACGGCATCCAGGGTCATATCGCTGGCGGTTTCAATGGTAATAGTATCCTCAGCCAGATCAAGGCTGGTTTTGGTGTCTTTGAGGTCGTAGCGGCTGATCACATCCCGGCGGGTTTGATCGAGAGCATTGACAATTTCTTGCCGGTCAAAGTCGCTGACGATGTCAAAGGAATAGCTAGAGGCCATAGGTCAGCTCTCCCAAGCGTGTGATGCCACCAACAGCCTACCCCAAGGCCGCCCGACAACTCAAGAAATACAGCGTAAAAACGCCAATATTGGCGATCCCGAACATCAGTGATCGCAAATTTGGTACATCCGCAATGTAGAACAGCGGATAGAGCGCCCTCGCCGCCAGATAAGCCACTGCAGCCCCCAACGCCACGGTCGATTCTTGCTGGGTGATATAGGCCATCAGGGCAGCCGGAGCGTAGAGAATCATCGATTCAAAGGCGTTTTCGTGCGCCCAGGTAGCGCGCTGGGCGAAGGGCGGTAGCTTAGGCACCATGGCGCGGGGAGCCGAGCGGTCGTAGCCAACCTTAAAACGGCCATAGCCCACCACCAGAAAGGGTAGATAAACCAGAATCGCCGCTATCCCCACGCTGACCAGCAGAAAGCCCGGCATCAACACTACAGAAGCCATAACCTAGTCAAAGTAAAACAGCGTTACGATCTTGCGCTGATCTTCAGCGTCTTGGCAAGTCTGAAGCAGGGTGGTGCTGTCGTGGAAGGCAAAGCAGATCAGCTGCTGGCAGCGAGAA
>CAYUBC010000073.1:5292-11116 GCA_964442885.1 uncultured bacterium
TTTCTACCAGGTGCATCACCTGCTCCAACTGCTCCCGAGATTCGAGCGGTTGGCGGGCCAGGCTTTGGGGCAGAATCACGGTCAGCAGGTTGGGGTCAGCCTTCATCGCCCCTCGAATCGCCGCCGAGTTAGTGCCTGTTGCCCCGGACGTAATAATCCGGTTGCCGCTCAGCACGAGGGCATAGGTCATTAACTCAATCAGTTGCTGGTGGGTGATAGGCACATGGCGAGAGCCCAGAATGGCTACTCGCTTAGATCCTGATTGTTGGATGGCCGCCAGTTCTTGGAGGAACGTATCGACTTTGGAGGATTCGAGCGGAGCTTCAATGGACTGACTCAACGGCTACACCGATTAGGAGAATGAGAATAACGCGCTTCATTGTATCAGACCCCTGTTCTACCTGCGCAGAGGGTGGGGGGGATTCGGGGGTTAGCTGGCTGAAACAGGCAGCCTCAAATCCAGCAAGGTCAGCAGGCGATGCAGGTCGAGGTGTGTGGCAACCAGATCGTGCACACACTGCACCTTGATGGGTTGATGTAACCGCACCTGGCCAAACAGCTCATCGATGCGCTCCACCGTGGAGAGGGTATCGGAGTCTACGGCTAAAATTGGCACTTCGAGGTCGGTCGCTCGCTCTAAAATGGCCGTCGCTGGAGGAATTTGGCCCGTTAACACCAGGCATTGGGTGGAGGTTTCCAGGGCCGCAAACTGAATGTCGGTGCGGTCGCCGCCGGTCACCACCGCCATATTAATGCCCTTGCGGAAGTAGCGTAGAGCGGAGTTGACATTCATGGCTCCAATGGTTAAGGTCTCAACCATCAAATCCATCCGGTCGGGGCAGCACAGCACTTCAGCGTGCAGCCGCGCAACAATTTCCCCCACGGTAATGCTCCGCATGATCGGCGATCGCGGAAACATAGCCAGCACCGGAATGCCCTGACTTTCCAGGAAGGGCTGGGCAACCTGGGTAGCCACCTCCAGGGCGCTTTCCGGCACATCGTTGATAATCACCCCCAGCAGCTGATGACCTAATTGGGCCTTAGCGGCCAGCAAACGATCCACCAGCAAAATAGAGTCGTAGCGGGTCACCAGCAGCACCGCCGCATCGATGGCCGTGGCCATATGGGGTAATGACAAGTTCAGCAGCGTGCCTTCGGTTAAATTACCGGGGCCTTCCAGCAGCAACAGCGTTTCTCCCCGATCTTCGGTAAAGGGCTGCAAACTCAGATCAGCGCTACCAGGTATGCTCAGGCTGGCTTCTACCGAGGCTTCGCTGAGCGAAACCGTAGGCGGATAGTAGCGGGCCTGCGGCAGTTGCAAGGTGGCCACAATAAAGGCTAAATCAGGATCTTGGGTATCTCCATTCAGAGCATTGCCCAGGGGTTTACCAAAGGCTATGTCAACGCCCATAGCCTGAAGCTGAAGCCCAATGCCCAGTACCGCCGCCGATTTACCGCTATAGGGCTCGGTTGAGCCAACCAACAAACGCTTTGCTGTACAGGGCACGCCGCAACTCCTCCAGGGGTGATGAATCCAATCGCTTAAGGTAAATAGCCGACAAGATGCTTAACGCTTGTGCACACCACCCTCAGCTAATCAGAGGCACGATATCACACCTATAGAACTATTTTAACGGTTGCCGCATTAATATTCATTCGCCGTGACAGGCTACTAGTCTTCGGCCCGCAGCAGCTTGCGGTAAAACCCCTTGGAAAAGTCAGGCGAGCGCTTACTGCGCAGCGCCACAATTACATCAAACAAAAAATCTACAAATTCAAAGGTGGCCATCACAATTTCGTAGCTCAAGTCGGCATCGCCATCAAACTGCAAGCGGCACCGGGTTAAATCCGCAGGCAGCATGGAGACATTCCAGGTGGCAATAAAGGGAATACTCTCGCCGCCCTCAATGTGGCGTTCGCCTTCCAGGTTCCCCTCCTTATAGAGGGAGATGGCGTAGGGCAGCGCTGCCCGCTTATTCCCCTGGTAGTAGGGCATATAGACGCCAACATCTTGCTTACCCGCAGGTTGAATTTCCTCGAATGTCAAAGGCATGGTGAAACCTTAAGTCATGGCTGAATTAAATGACCTTGGGAGAGTAACCCTACCCCTAAGTGCAGATATTAGGTTACCCCGACGGAGGGAAAAATCGGTATGGATTGAGCCCACTACCCCTGAGATAAGCAGAGGCTTGGTAGTACATCTGGGGTTATGATTCCCCGGTTTCAGCAATCGGCATCATCCTAATTTTTCATCAAAATCAGGGATGATGGAGCTAGGTTAGAAGAACGGGCTGGGTTAGCTAACCGTCTTCTATCCAGACTCTAGACCAGATTCTATATCGGGCTGTGCTCCCTAAACGAGTTAATGACTGACTTTCCCAGACGTAGGTTTCAACCCTTAAACGAGCTTGAAATTGACGACTTTCCCGGATATTCTGGTCGCCGTCGCAAGGCCGCCCTTACCCTAACCATGCTCTGGAGTAGCACAGTCGCCCTGCACTGTCTCTCCTGGGGAAGTTGGGTAATTCTGGGGCTGATGGTTATGCTCACGACCCATGCGGTCAGGATTTTGCTGGCACGCCCAGTCGCCGCTTCCCAGCCGTTACCCTCTAGCCGTGAGCCAGAGAGTGCCCAGCCCTCAGCCGAAAGTTCGGCGGGCTGGCCCTACGTGTCGCTTCTGGTGGCTGCTAAAAACGAAGAAGCGGTGATTCATCGGTTAGTGATGGGGCTCTGCAATCTCGACTATCCACCGACGCGATACGAGGTTTGGGTCATTGACGATAACAGTACCGATGCTACCGCCCAGCGGTTGCAAGACTTGCGGCAGCTATACCCCCAATTGCGGGTGCTGCGGCGAGGGGCCGGGGCGACGGGGGGCAAGTCTGGAGCGTTGAACCAGGTCTGGCCCGATACCCAGGGGGACATCATCGGGGTTTTTGATGCCGATGCCCAGGTACCGGAGGATATTCTGCGCCACATTGTACCTATGTTTGACCAGGAGGGGATAGGCGCGGTGCAGGTGCAAAAGGCGATCGCCAACCGGGCCAAGAACTGGCTAACCCGTGGTCAGCAGGCTGAGATGGCCCTGGATAGCTATTTTCAGCAACAACGCATTTGCCTGGGTGGCATTGGGGAACTGCGCGGTAATGGCCAGTTTGTCAGACGTAAAGCCCTGGTGCAGTGCGGCGGCTGGAACGAAGAAACCATTACCGACGATCTAGATTTGACCCTGCGCCTGCACCTCAGCGGCTGGTCGATCCAGTTTTTGCTGCACCCAGCAGTGGGCGAAGAAGGCATAGAACGCGCCATTGCCCTGTGGCATCAGCGCAATCGCTGGGCCGAAGGCGGCTACCAGCGCTATCTCGACTACTGGCGCTTTATTGCCCAGGGTCGGCTAGCCCCCGCCAAAACCCTGGATATGGCTGCGTTCTGGATCATTCAGTATGGCTTGCCTACGGTGGCACTGCCCGATTTTGCCATGGCGCTGCTGCGTCATCGTCTACCGATGTTTTTGCCGGTGTCGGGCTTGGCCCTGACCTTGTCGATGGTGGGCATGTTCTGTGGCTTAAAGCGCACTCAGCGGCAGTCGGTGTGGGTCAATGGCCTGCAAACCGTTTGGGGCAACCTCTACATGCTGCACTGGCTGCTAGTTATTTCTACGATGACTATGCGCCTTTCGGTGCGGCCTAAGCGGTTGCGCTGGGTAAAAACCACTCACCAGGGCAGCGAGGATGAGCTACGGGCAGATTTGTCTTAGGGTATTTCGGCTACTCCCTACCTTTGATGAAGCCACTCAGTAAACGCCTGAGCGATAAACTGAGCGCCCTGATCTGAGTTGAAGATGGTGAGCTTGGCATAACGCGATAATGTTTCCTCTGTAGCCGCCGCTGCGTCCGGTTTCTTCCTCTTAGCTGAACCCCATATCGACGCTCTGACCGCTGTGCACCAGGGCCAGCCGATAGTATTTCTGGGCGTGTTCTATCAGTTCCTGGGTTTGGGCTTCGGAGACATCGCGCACTACCTTGGCCGGAACTCCCATGACCAGCGATCGCGGCGGCACATCCTTCGTTACCACCGCTCCGGCTCCGATGATGCTACCGGCTCCCACCCGCACCCCATTCAGAACGATGGCACCAATCCCAATCAGGCTGCCGGTTTCAATGTGGGCACTGTGGATAACAGCGCGATGGCCCACGGTAACGTGGTCTTCCAGGATGGTGGGGAAGCCCGGATCACCATGCAGGATGGCCCCGTCCTGCACGTTGGTGTAGGCACCAACTTTAATGGCTTCCACATCACCGCGCAGCACGGCCCCATACCAGATATTGCAGCCTTCGTGCAGGGTCACCTGGCCGATAAGTGTGGCGTTGGCCGCTACAAAGGCGGCCCTGGAACAATCCGGTGCTGGCCAAAGGGAAGATGAGGACGCAGACATAGGCCATAAAGTTCTCAAAAAAACTTAGGGTTTCGGTGCAGAGGCAACGCTAACTACGGAGTCAGCCAGTTCCCACAGGTATAATACGGCTACGGAGTGTAGTTATCCGCCCATTCGAGGACACAACTGGTTTCAGCCCAATGGTTAATTCCGCCTTGCAGTATCCCATCTACGGCCCAGAAATCCAGTGCCCTCACTGTCGTCAGACAATTCCGGCATTGACGCTGACGGATACCTATTTGTGTACTCGCCACGGAGCCTTTGAGGCCAACCCTGACACTAAAGAGCTGGTGCATCTCCAGTCGGGGCGGCACTGGCGACAGTGGGATGGCGAATGGTATCGTCAACACACCCATCCCGACGGCATTCGCTTTGAAATCCACGAAGCGCTGGATCGGCTCTATACCCAGGGCTATCGGGCTACCCGGGTGATTATTGCCGAGCGCTACAAAGATCTGGTGAACGCCTACCTGGAGCGCAATTCGCCCTGGCGGGGGCAGGTGGATGTGTCGGCATCGCCCAAACTCTACGGGCTGCCGGTTGAATTTAGCCCCACCCCGGAAGAAGATCCCCAGTGGGCGGTGATTAACTTTAGCCTGGAGAAAGAGCCCGGCGTGCCGGTGCGTTATCCCTATTTTCGGTTGTTTGAGTAGTTGGCCTAATGCTTCACCATGCGTCTATTCGCACGCAGGATATTCACCAAGCCATTGCCTTTTACGAACGGCTTGGCTTTGTCGTTCACGAGCGCTTCACCGCTGGGATCACCCTGGCCTGCTGGATGGAAGGGCTTGGAGGTCGCATTGAGCTGATTCAGGTGCCTGAGCCTCATCCTACCGCCGATGCCTTTAGCGACGAACACTACACTGGCTACTATCATCTTTCCTTCGATTTGACTGACCGGGTGGATAGCTTGCCAGACTGGTTGGCCACGGTGCACCAGTCCTTTGCGATGGATGCCCCAGTTCAGGGGTTGACGGTGTTGCTAGAACCTCAGCAGCAAATCATTGGCGATTACGTCTACGAGGTGGCCTTTATTGCCGATGCCGACGGGCTACCCCTGGAGTTTATTCGGGTGATGGGCCATGTCCAACGCTAGTACCTTACCCTTTGCCGATAACTGGGCCTACCTGCGGGCCGAACTGGCCTGGCTCGACCGCCTGCTGATGGTAGCCGTGTCTCGCCAGAAGCGAGAGATACAGGACTTGGACGACTTTGCCCTATCCGGGCAAGATCGAGTCACCAGTCATTGGTGGAAGGGGATTATTTCCCTCAATGGCCAGCCCGGGTATGACCATGCCCGTCCACCCCAAACCAACCAGGGCCGCAACATCGCCCATACCCAGCAGATCGAAGCCCCCATCCAGGCCAGCCAGCAGCAGGGCATTGTGC
>CAYUBC010000074.1:0-11099 GCA_964442885.1 uncultured bacterium
GGGAGAGGGGGACTGAGGGGGTGAGGGCCAAGATGTGTATACACGGCAGCCCAAACTTGGGAGAGAAATTTAGGGAGAGGACAAAGGTTATAACGTAATATTTCGCCTGAGAGAATTGCCCAACACAAAAAAATGAAGTTTCCAGGAATTTTAAGCCTTAGCAATCTAACGCAAGATAGTTTGACTGCCCAGATTCAATCTCTAAAGAAATGTTGTTTTGAAGCTTTATTTCAGCGTTACGAGACAGAAAAGCATGGTAGCTTCAATCCTGTAAAAGTGGTTTTAAGGATATACCAATGATTGCTTTTTTCAAAAAAATCATCTTGAGGCAATGCTTTCTAGTGAGCGTTCTGCTTGGCGTTCTGGTTTTCCAGATTTTAACCCCAGCGGCCTTCGCGATTGAAATTAGCGAAGCAGCCCGTACCGTGCCCCTAAACGCAACTGGTGACAGCGTTACGCTGAGTGAACGGCAAATTTCTAACGGTCAGCGCAAATTCAATGGCACCTGTTCCTCCTGCCATTTAGATGGGATAACAAAGCCCAATCCCGATGTCAGTTTATCCCTTCAAAGTCTGGCGCTAGCAGTGCCGCCAAGAAACAACTTAGAAGGGTTTGTGGACTACTTGAATCATCCCACCACCTACGATGGTCAGGATTCCCTGGAAGAACTACACCCCTCTAAAGCCAGAGCAGACTTATTTCCTAGGATGAAAAATCTCACGGAGGATGATCTGGTTGATATAGCGGGCTATGTGTTGGCGCAGCCAAACATTGTGGGTCGGCTTTGGGCCAGCGGTAAACCAGGGCGTTGATGGTCGGTTATTTGAGTGCCCTGGTTGTGCCAGGGCACTACTCGGTCAACGGTTAAATTACCGCTGAATAAACTGCATGGCCGCGATCGCGCCCAGGAAAAACACCGTGGGCACCGCCAGTGTATGAACAGCGAGCCACCGCACCGTAAAGATCGGATAGGACGTAGGTTCGTCAATATTGTAGTTAGCCATGATGGTTCTCCCTGTGATTGCAAATTAGGTTTCGTTCCTTAACAGCCCTCTCAATCAATCTCAACCGAACTGTGCCTATTAACGAGTACCGCTGCGCGGAGTTCAAAATGCAAAATGCAAAGTGAAAAATCCCTAGGGCATCAGTGTTTCAAGCATCCTGAACGGCAGACTTATTTTTGCCGTAGTGTACTAGTGCAGCGTCAACCCTAAGAGTTCGGGTTTGTAGTCAGCGCTTTAGCGCTAAAGCGCTGACTACGAGCTGATGCATTTACCCTAAAATTTGGCGTTGACAAAGCACTAGGCTGTTTCTGTGTCCAGGCGACCATAAAAAACCCCCTGAATTTTGACCTCTAGAGGCTCCTTTGCGCCAAACTCGCTATCTGAGGGCTGAGTACTTTCAAAGAAGCCTGCAATCTCTCCCGTGCGCCGATCTACTCGATTAACCTGCAAAGCTATAGCGCCGGGCAGCACTTCAAACACCTTGGTGTTAGGCCGCTGAAAGTCTTCGCTATCGGCCTTAATCGGTAGTCCCATCGCCGCATCATAGCCCAGGGCAAGACCACGACCTTTGGGGTCTAAAAAGTTGGCGGTACGGTAGGCAGGAACCTGAAAAGTGCCGCTGAACTGGGTAGAGGGGTTAATACTTTTAGCCTCTTCCAGCGTTTGCGCCACCAGTCCCTTAACCGAGAAGAGCAGTGGCACTCGCTCACCATCGGGGAGCTGGACTGTAATTGGCTGAAAGTCAAAGCCGCTCTGCTCAACAAAGGTGAGACGGCCATCGGCATTAGCCTGTAAGGTTCCACTGACCTGGTCAATGGAAAAGCTGGCTCGAGTTAGGGGTTTAGTGGGTAAAAACTTGGTTTCCTGGCCAGAACTTTGACGCTTTACCAGCGGTTCTTGCTTAACCCAAAAGGCCGTAGGCTGCAAACAAAGGTCTTGAACGGTGTAGGTCTGGTTGGGCAGAATTGCGATCGCATCCCGCCGGGTTTCTTCAATTTGCGGGCAAAGATTGGCCAGCCCACTACCCTTAATTTGCTCATAGCTCAAGTCTTGATTTGCTGCCGAGAGTCTACTACTGCATGACGTGACGAGGCCCAGGCATAGCGCTAGAATCACGGCTACGATTGTGCGATAGCTCATAAAAAAATAGATTCCTGGAGCATGAAAGGACAATCATTAATTGAAGCAAAAAAATATGAAATTCTTCGGAAGTGCTTAGGAGATTGCCTGGAAAGATTGGTCCTCTGCGTAGGAGGGGCAAAGGGCCTTGCCCATGCCCATCAGCGATCTTGCGATGGGCACGACGATGGGCACGACGATGGGCACGCAAGCTTTGCCCATCCTACGCGGGCTAGGATTATGTACTTTCTTTAAGCAGTTTTTGGGCTTTCATAGGTTCTTCATATTTATTGTTTATTCTCCTGGTAATCCTTGACGGAGGGATGCAGTCCAGTCTGCCCTCGAACTGTGGGTAGATAAGGAGTTTCCGGACTATTTCTGGCACCGAAGCAATGGTTTTGCCGTGCTTGAGCACGGGAAGATATTGTTCAAGGGTCAGGTATCAATGCTCGGTTATTGGTGAATTTGCAAGAGCAAAAAACCAAGATGCCGCTGACTTTTTAATAAAATCTTTGTTCTGGGAGAATGTGTCATGAGTTTAGTGACGGAACTGATCTTGAACGCCGATAGCGAGGCCCGCTATCCAGCCCCGAAGGAAATTCGTATCTACCAAGACTTTGTTAAAACAGGGGAACAGCGCATTCGCATCGCCAAAATTTTGGCTGAAAATGAGCAACGCATTGTGCAGAACGGTAGCGCTAGGTTTTGGGAACGCTGCCCAAACACCCCCAGCAATAGCGGTAATGAGCGAAAAACGGCCTCCTGTCAGCGCGATCAGGGTTGGTACGTGCGACTAATTGCTTACTCTATTCTGGCCGGGAGCGAACGACCCCTGGAAGAAATTGGCACCGTTGGCATTAAGGAAATGTACAACAATCTGGAAATTCCCATTCGCAACATTGCCGAATGCATGCGCTGCCTTAAGGAAGAAGCCATGTCGCTGATGAGCGAAGAAGATGGCGCTGAAGTCGCCCCCTACTTTGATTTAATCATTCACTCTTTGTCTTAACCCAATAGCTAATCCGTAGGGTGGGCACTGCCCACTATCTATCTGGTTGATTAAGACGCAGGTTTTAAGTCCTAATTCACGTAGGTTGGGTGCAACGAAGTGAAACCCAACAGAGCCTACTGCTGTTGGGTTCTGCTATCGCGCCACCCAACCTACAACCCAACCCACAAATTAAGGCTTAACAGACCACTAAGACGCGCGTTTCAAAACTATTCCTAAGCCAATCCTGGCTTTCATTACATCAGTTGTTTAACCTTTTCATTCCCAGGAGTTATTCATGCAAGACGCTATCACTACTCTCATTAACACCTCCGATACCCAGGGTAAGTATCTAGATGACGCCTCTTTAGATCACTTACAATCCTACTTTCGCAGTGGTGAACTGCGGGCAAAAGCGGCTATGACAATTAGCGCTAATGCGTCCACAATTGTGACGCGCACCACGGCCAGAGCCCTACTCTATACCGATATCACTGCCCCTGGCGGCAACATGTATACCTGCCGTCGCTATGCCGCCTGTGTCCGCGATATGGACTACTTCTTGCGCTACGCCACCTATGCCATGCTGGCTGGCGATCCGTCGATTTTAGATGAGCGGGTGCTGAACGGTCTGCGAGAAACCTACAACTCTCTGGGCGTGCCCGTGGGCGCTACAGTGCGGGCGGTGCAAGCCATGAAAGAAGTCACCAGTGAAATGGTTGGAGCCGAAGCTGGCAAAGAAATGGCCCTCTACTTTGACCACATTTGCACTGGCCTGAGTTGAGGCTTAACCAACACCTGCCGCTGGGTGTCGTAGCTGTGTTCTGGCTCCTCAGAGCGGTTTTGAGGAGCAACCCGCCGATCTTGACTCGATCTTGGTGTCACTAATCGTTATCAAGCTATGAGCATTATCACTCAATCCATCGCCACCGCCGATCGCGAAGCTCGCTACCTTAGCCGGGGCGAACTGAATGCCCTGCGCCACTTCTTTGAAGACGGTAATCAGCGACTGCGGATTGCCTCAGTGCTGACGGCCAACGCCGACATCATCGTCGAAAAAGGCAGCGAGCGCTTCTGGCAGCGGTGCCCGATTACGCCCAGCAATAGCGGCCATCCTACCTTTCGGGCCTCCTGCCTACGGGATCAGGGCTGGTATCTGCGCCTGATTACCTACGCCGTGGTAGTTGGCGACATCGACCCCATCCAAACTAGCGGCCTGAAAGGGGTCAAGGAAATGTACACCTCCCTGGAAATTCCCCTGCGCAACGTAGTGGAGTGCATGCGCTGCCTCAAAGAAGTGACCCTGGAACTGCTCACCGCCCCAGACCAGGCCGAAGTTGGGCCATATTTCGACTATCTGATTCAGGGAATGAGTTCCTAGGGCGGAAGGCGGAAAGTTCAAAGTTCTCAGCCCACCCCTGCCCCTCCCAGGAGGGGATGATCGGCCAAAATCCAAAATCCAAAATTCTTTACCCACCATGACCGACCGTACTACCGGCGGTAGCCCCGTCGTTTACCCTCAAACTTTTCACACTGTACCCACAGCTGTTATTGCTGGGGCTGAGCAGCGCGATCGCTACCCTAGGCAAAGTGAGTTGAAGGAGCTATCGGCCTTCTTTGGCTCAGGGCTGAAGCGTCTGGAAATTGCTGCTGCTCTAACTCGCCAGGCCGATGCCATTGTGGCCGCTGGGGCTAACCGCATCTTCACTGGCGGAGCTACGATGGCCTACCTGGAAAGAGCCCAGGATCCGGTTGGGATGCCTGGCTCAGGCTACTACGTTGGCGAGGACTTTCTCTCGGCAGAGGCTCGCCACAACAGAGGCCAAAGCAAAGCCGCCGCCCGGTTGAAAGAACCCCGCCTGGTTGACCCTACCAATCGGGTGGTGGACTGGTTCAGGTCTGCGCTGGCCCAGGGGCGACCCAGCCTGCCCAGTCGGTTTCGCACCATTGATGTGACCCGGTATGGCACAGTGCGCATGAAGCGCTCCCTGCGAGATTTGGACTGGTTTTTGCGCTACGTCACCTACGCCATTGTGGCGGGCGATACCAGCATCCTCAGCGTCAATGTGCGGGGGCTGCGGGGGGTAATTCCCGAAGATGTCACCCTGGCGACGGTGGTGGCTTTGCGAGAAATGCAGTGGAAAGCCGCCCAGTGCGTGATGCCCGATGCCGGTGCGGCGGCCCTGGTCAAGCGCTACTTTGAGGTGCTAATTACCGATTACCTGGTCGAGAAACCAGAGCATCGCCTACGCATTGGGGTTTCTCAACTGCACCCCGGCCAGCCCCTACCCCAGAGCTATTACCAAAGCGCCCTGCCCCGGCCCAAACTGGTGATGAAGCCAGGGCTCTCGGTAACGGAACAGCAGGAGGTCATTCGGGCCGCCTACCGCCAGGTGTTTGAGCGCGATATTACCCAGACCTATGGCCTGGCCCTGCACGACCTGGAATCGCAGCTTAGCAGCGGGCTGTTCTCCATGAAGGAGTTCATTCGCCACCTGGGCAAGTCGCGGCTGTATCGGCGGCAGTTCTACGAGCCATTTACCATCAGCCGGGTAATTGAGCTGGCCTGTCGCCACTTTTTGGGCCGCGGCCTGAGCTGCCTGGAGGAATTTCAAACCTACTTTGAGGTGATTTCCACTGGCGGGCTACCGGCCCTGGTGGATGCCCTGGTGGATTCCCAGGAATACGCCGATTATTTTGGCGAAGAGACCGTTCCCTACCTGAGGGGGCTGGGCCAGGAAGCCCAGGAATGCCGGAACTGGGGGCCACAGGTCAATCTATTTAAGTACAGTGCTCCAGTTCGTAAGGTGCCGCAGTTTGTTACCACCTTTGCCAGGGCTCAAAAACCCCTCCCCAACCAGCACCCCTACGGCGTGGGCAACGACCCGCTGGAAATTCAGTTTGGGGCCATTTTCCCCAGCGAAACCCAAAATCCTCACGATCAACCGGCCCACTTCAGCCCCACCAGTCAGCGCATCTTAATCAGCAGTGGTTTGCACAATGGCCACGCCGTCAGCCTGAATGGGGCGATGCCCTGGGGACGAGTGCCCGGCACCTTTGGCCAAGCTCTGTTTAAGCTGGAACCCTCTCACCACCCCCAACCAGGGCACCACCCTCAGGGGCCTAACGTCAATGTTGGTCACCACTCCGTGGATGCCGTCATTCTAGCGGCCTATCGGCAGGTGTTTGGCCGCGCAGTATTTGACAGTCAGCGGCATACAACCGCCGAAACTCAGCTCAAGGGTGGCGTCATTACCCTGCGCGAGTTCATTCGCCAGTTGGCCAAATCCCGCGCCTTTCGGCAAATGGCCTGGGAGAGCTTGTACATCACCAAGGCCATTGAGTACATGCACCGCCGCTTGCTGGGACGACCCACCCGTAACCGGGAAGAACTCAACCGCTACTACGACCTGGCCGGTAAGCAAGGCTTTTATGCCCTGGTTGATGCCCTGATCGACAGCCCCGAATACCGTGATGCCTTTGGGGAAGACACGGTGCCCTACGAGCGCTACGTCACGCCACGGGGCTACGGGCTGCGATCGCCCCACGGCCCCACCGCCTGGTGGAAGCCCCGCGACAACCCGGCCATTGCTGGCGAGTGGATGGCTACTCATCCCTCCACTTCTCTGGCCATCAGGCCGCACGCCACGGCTCAAGTTTCCAATCCGGCCAAGTTACCCGTGGCAACTGTGGCTGCCGCTAACCCATCCAGTTACAACGGCAACCCCAGGGATGACATTGCCTCCGACTCAGAAGCCTCCCTTGCTGTAGAAACTAGTCAATCTGCGGAGGTGAGTTTGCCATGAAACTTACCAACTTCCTGGCTCTAAATAAATGGCGAGCCCTCTATCAAGAATCCCCATTCACCTACCGAATTTCCATTAACTGGTTTGGCGGCATTCACCTCTATCAACAACCCAAACAAACTAGCACAAAACTCAGCAGCAGCAGCTAAATCCAGCAAGCTCTCCGAAGATCTGCAAAAAATAATACAACGGCTATTTTTCGTTTTTCCCTCTTCTTTTTTCATTTTTTCTTTACACCCCTATGAGCCTCATCCAACAAGTTATCCTCAATGCCGATGAAGACCAGCGCTACCCTACCCCAGGGGAGTTACGCATGATCCAGGCTTTTTGTAAAACCGGGGCCGAGCGTATTCAAATAGCCAGAAATCTGGAAAGTAAGGCACCCAAAATTGTCGAAAAAGGCACCCGACAGTTCTGGAAAGTCTGCCCTCGTACCCCCAGTAATTCCGGCAGCAGGTTGAAGACCGAGTCAGCCAAGCGGGATGTTAGCTGGTACATTCGGCTGATCAGCTACTGCTTGCTTGCCGGCAACGATAGACCCCTGCGCGAGATTGGCCTAACCGGCATGAAAGAGCTTTACGCTAATGTCGGAATTCCCCTGGCCAACATTTTGCAATACATGAAATGCCTGAAAGCAGAGGCCATTAACCAACTTGATGCCGCTGATGCTGAGGAAGTTGTGCCTTACTTTGATCAAATCATTCAAGAAATTGCCCTGCCCGGCCCGCCCTATTTCATGAATGATGGCCCCGGCGAAAGCATCCCAGTTTAAACAATCTGAACCTAATTTGGAGGATATTTCCATGACAGTAACCCTGGGAGGTTTACAACAACCCACCCGTAGCCTGGTTGGCACCCTTGACGACTGGCTGAAGCGCGATCGCTTTGTGTTTATTGGCTGGTCAGGCTTGCTCCTGTTTCCCTGTGCTTATTTAGCGATTGGGGCTTGGTTTACCGGCACCACCTTTGTCACCTCCTGGTACACCCACGGGCTGGTCAGTTCCTATTTGGAGGGCTGCAATTTCCTAACGGCGGCTGTCTCTACCCCCGCCGAAAGTATGGGTCACTCGCTGCTCTTTTTATGGGGGCCAGAAGCCAATTGGGACTTTATACGCTGGTGCCAAATTGGCGGGCTGTGGAACTTTACAGCGTTTCACGGTGTGCTGGCATTGATGGGCTTCATGCTGAGGCAAATTGAGGTGGCTCGCCTGGTTGGCATTCGTCCTTATAATGCGATCGCCTTTTCAGCTCCCATTGCTGTTTTTGTCGCCACCTTTTTGATGTATCCCCTGGGCCAATCGAGCTGGTTTTTTGCCCCCAGCTTTGGGGTAACTGCTATTTTTCGATTCCTACTCTTTTTCCAGGGATTTCATAACTACACCCTCAACCCCTTTCACATGATGGGCGTAGCCGGGGTGTTGGGTGCGGCTCTATTGTGCGCCATTCACGGCGCTACCGTCCAAAACACGCTGTTTAGAGATACAGAAGGCAAGAACACCTTCAAAGGCTTTTCTACCACCCAGGCTGAAGAAACCTACTCTATGGTGACGGCCAATCGCTTCTGGTCTCAGATTTTTGGCATTGCCTTTTCTAACAAGCGCTGGCTGCATTTCTTCATGCTGTTTGTACCAGTTACAGGGCTGTGGATGAGCGCCATCGGCATGATTGGTCTGGCCTTTAATCTACGCGCCTACGACTTTGTCAGCCAGGAAATTCGGGCTGCCCAAGACCCCGAATACGAAACCTTCTACACCAAGAATATTTTGCTCAATGAGGGGGTTCGCGCCTGGATGAGCGAAATTGATCAGCCTGCCAAGAAGTTCATCTTTCCCGAAGAAGTTTTACCGCGAGGCTTTGGGGAGTAGGGTTGGTGGTTGGTATTTGGGGTCAAGTTTCAAGTCTGATTGACTGCCAAAACCTGTGAAATGCCTGCTATCGCGTAGGTTGGGTGGCGCGATAGCAGAACCCAACACAGCTTACTGCCCCTCCTAGGAGGGGATAACAATCCAAAATTCAAAACCCACCCCTGCCCCTCCTAGGAGGGGATAACAATCCAAAATTCAAAATCCAAAACCCCCTTAATAACTTGACTGTTTTCAAGGAGATTTAACCCGGTGGAAACTCCCTTAGAACCAACTGCATCCGCTTTAGATAATTTTTCCTTAAATACGTTAACGCCGCTGGTCAAACCGGGCGAGCGTAATGCCCCACCTAAGGCAGGCTATGACGAAGAGTCGAGTGGCTATGCTTGGTGGGCCGGTAATGCCCGGCTCATTACCACTGAACTATCAGGACGATTTTTAGGGGCTCATGTTGCCCATGCGGCTCTGATTGCCTTTTGGGCCGGGGGTATGCTGCTGTTTGAGGTGTCTCACTACAACACCGCCCAGCCCATGTATGAGCAGGGCTGCATCCTAATGCCGCACATTGCCACCCTGGGCTTTGGGGTAGGGCAAGGGGGCGAAGTGGTGAGTATTTTCCCATTTTTTGCCATTGGTGTCGCCCATTTGATTGGCTCGGCGGTGCTGGGTTTTGGTGGGGTGTACCATGCCCTGCGCGGCCCCGAAAAGCTCTCTGGGTTCTTTGAATTTGACTGGAGCGATCGCGGCAAAGTGGCGCAAATTTTGGGCTTTCACATCGCGGTGTTGGGTATTTTTGCCCTCTTATTTGTCTGCAAGGCCATGTTTTGGGGCGGCCTGTACGACCCCTGGGCACCGGGCGGCGGCGATGTGCGCCTGGTTACTAATCCGACCCTGGATCCCCGCATCATCTTTGGCTATCTATTCCGCAATCCCTTTGGGGGCGGCGGCTGGATTGTTGGGGTTGATAATCTTGAGGACATCGTTGGGGGCCATATCTGGGTCGGTTCTCTGCTGGTCATCGGCGGCATCTGGCATATTTTGGTGCCGCCCCTGCGCTGGACTCACAACCTCTACCCCTGGAGCGGCGAAACCTACCTGGCCCAGAGCCTGGGCAACATTGCCGGTCAGGCGTTTGTTGCCACTGCCTTTATCTGGTTTAACAACACCGCCTACCCCAGCGTATTCTACGGCCCCACCATTCCTGAGTCCTCCCAGGCTCAATCTCTGGTGTTTCTGGTGCGAGACCAAAATTTGGGGGCCGACATTGCCTCGGCCCAGGGGCCAACTGGGTTGGGCAAATACTTGCAGCGATCGCCCACCGGTGAAATTATCTTTGGCGGCGAAACCATGCGGTTTTGGGATGCCAAAGCGCCCTGGCTGGAGCCCCTGCGCGGCACCAACGGCCTGGATTTAGAAAAACTCAGACACGACATTCAGCCCTGGCAGGTGCGTCGGGCCGCTGAATACATGACCCATGCCCCCCTGGGTTCCATTAACTCAGTGGCGGGGCTGGCCACCGAAACCAATTCCTTCAACTACGTGTCTCCCCGCACCTGGTTAGCCGCCGCCCACTTTATCTTTGCCTTCTTCTTTTTAGTGGGGCACCTCTGGCATGCAGGGTTAGCGAGGGCCACCGCAGCAGGCTTCATTACCGGGCTCGACCGTGAGAACGAACCGGTGCTGTCGATGGCTCCCATTGACCCCAGTGAGCGATCCGCGTGACTGCGATCGTGGGGGAATCAGCTCCGGCTATAGGTCTGATTCCCCCGCTTTTCCCTTTGGTGGTGAATAGCACCTCTCCAATAGCCTTTGCCATCACCCCATCACTCTGTATCCAACCAACCCGTTGTTAGCTTATAAGGAGAACATCTCAATGGGACTGCCCTGGTATCGCGTCCACACCTCCGTCATTAACGATCCGGGCCGACTGCTGGCCGTACACCTGATGCATAATGCTCTGTGCGCCGGGTTTGCCGGGTCTATGCTGCTCTTTGAACTGGCCCGTTACGACCCCACCGACCCTGTCCTCAACCCAATGTGGCGGCAGGGGTGTTTTTTGATGCCCTTTGTGGCTCGCCTGGGAGTCACCAACTCCTGGCAAGGCTGGAGCATTACTGGAGACACCTTTGCCGACCCTGGCTTTTGGACCTTTGAAACGGTGGCCGCCGCCCACATCATTTTCTCTGGGCTAGAGTTCCTGGCCGCCTGCTGGCACTGGGTGTACTGGGATGTTGCCACCTTCTTCGATCCCAAAACCGATGAGCCGGTGCTTGATCTGCCCAAAATCTTTGGCATTCATCTGTTATTGGCGGGTTTGGTT
>CAYUBC010000075.1:0-11055 GCA_964442885.1 uncultured bacterium
TTCCCCAGAACCCACCTACATTGCCGACGAAACGGTGCCCCGCTACCGCACCACCGCCTCCAGCGTCGCCTATTTGCGGGTAGCGGAGGGTTGTGACTATCGCTGCGCCTTTTGCATCATTCCGCATTTGCGGGGTAATCAGCGATCGCGCCCGATCGAGTCCATCGTAGCGGAAGCCCGGCAGCTAGCCGAGCAAGGGGTACAGGAGCTGGTGCTGATCTCCCAAATCACCACCAACTATGGCCTCGACCTCTACGGCAAACCTCAGCTTGCTGAGTTGCTGAGGGCGCTGGGCCAGGTAGATGTGCCCTGGATCCGGATGCATTATGCCTATCCCACCGGCCTCACCCCTGGGGTGATTGAGACCATTCGAGAAACCTCCAACGTTCTGCCCTACCTGGATTTACCCCTCCAGCATTCTCACCCAGAGGTGCTGCGGGCGATGAACCGTCCCTGGCAGGGGCAGGTTAACGATGAGGTGATTAGCCGGATCAAAACTGCCCTGCCCGATGCGGTCTTGCGCACCACGTTTATTGTGGGCTTTCCGGGGGAAACTGAAGCCCAGTTTGAGCACCTGCTGGCCTTTGTGGAGCGCCATCGCTTCGATCATGTTGGCGTCTTTACCTTCTCGGCTGAGGAGGGCACCCCAGCCTATGATCTTCCCAATCAAATTCCCCAGGCCGTGCGCGATCAGCGTCGCGAAGTCCTGATGCTGGCTCAACAGCCCATTGCCTGGGAGCGCAACCAGGCTGAAATTGGCCACATCGTCGATGTGCTGATTGAGCAGGAAAATCCTGCTACTGGTGTGGCCATTGGGCGGTCGGCTCGGTTTGCGCCGGAGGTCGATGGGCTAGTTTACGTCACTGGGGCTGCTCTACTGAATCAAATTATGCCGGTGGAAATTACCGCCGCTGACACCTATGACCTGTTCGGCCACCCTGTCGGTGTCTGAATCGTGTGATTCGTGAATTCGTTTTTCCTGCCTGAGTCAATTTTCCCGAGGATTTATTATGACCTTATCCTTTGCCAGCCTGGGGTTGTCGGCAGCCCGCGTTAGTCATTTGGAGTCGCTGGGTTACAACGAGCCCACGGCCATTCAAGCGGAGGCCATTCCCCACCTGCTTTCGGGGCGTGACTTAATTGGGCAGGCCCAAACCGGTACCGGCAAAACCGCAGCTTTTTCGCTACCGTTGATGGAGCAGGTTGACCCCAACAATCCAGCGGTGCAGGCCCTGGTGTTGACGCCAACCCGCGAATTGGCGATTCAGGTCTGCCAGGCCATGCGCAACTATCGCTTGCAGGGGCGGCCTAAAATTCTTGCGCTCTACGGGGGTCAGGCCATTGAGCGGCAGCAAGAGCAACTGCGGCGCGGCACTCAGATTGTGGTCGGCACTCCTGGCCGGGTGCTGGATCTGCTCAATCGCGGCATTCTCTCCCTCAAAAGCCTGGGCTGGCTGGTGCTGGATGAGGCCGATGAAATGCTGAACATGGGCTTTATTCAAGACGTTGAAAAGATCCTCAGCCAGGCTCCAGCTAACCGCCAAACTGCCTTTTTCTCTGCCACCATGGCGGCAGAAATTCGAGAGCTAGCAACCAAATTTTTGCAGGCTCCGGTAACGGTGACTATTCAATCTCCCAAGGCTTCGCCGCGCCACATTCAGCAGGTGTCCTACGTGGTGCCTCGCGGCTGGAATAAGGTGCGGGCGCTTCAGCCAATTTTGGAGCTTGAGGATCCAGAAACTGCGCTAATTTTCGTTCGCACCCGCCGCACGGCCAGCGAGCTGACTCGCCAACTGCAGGCGGCAGGCTACAGCGTGGATGAGTACCACGGTGATCTCAGCCAGTCGCAGCGGGAACGGCTATTGATGCGGTTTCGGCAGCAACAGGTGCGCTGGGTTGTGGCCACCGACATCGCCGCTCGTGGACTGCACGTGGATGACCTCACCCATGTGATTAACTTTGATTTACCAGACGCCATTGAGAGCTATGTGCATCGCATTGGGCGTACCGGGCGGGCCGGTAAGGCTGGGGTGGCGATTTCTCTGGTAACACCGCTGGAGAAGTATCGGCTGCGCCAGATTGAGCGCCAGACCAAGCAACCCATGACCTTTATGCAAATCCCGACTCGGGCGGAAATTGCCGCCCGCAATTTGGAGAGACTGCGTAGCCAGGTCAGGGAAGCCATTACCAGTGAGCGTCTGGCTTCCTTTTTGCCGATTGTGTCCCAGCTCAGCGAAGAGTATGACATTCACACCATTGCGGCGGCGGCCCGACAAATGGCCTATGACCATACGGTGCCAGCCTGGCAGCGCAACGATAGCCACGACCGCGAGTCGATAGGCCGAGACACGCCTTCCCCCAAGAAACGGAAAGTAACCGTTACCAAAACTGCGCCGGTAGAATCAGCCCCCCCGGCTAAGGACTAGCGCGTTACAATCGGTGTCGTTTCGTTAGTTTACGTATGAAAGAACACAACCCAAAGGCTGACGCATCCTAAAATTAAGGAAACGTTAGGTTAGGCCCGTAGGTCCTTTGGGAGGTGCTCAGTCATGTTGGTAATAATCACCGAGAACCAACTCGTCTCCCCGCAAACGGTTTGTCAAGCCTGTCTCTTGGCAGATCAAAATGGTCTGCCCCGCTGGCGGCAGGGGCATTTGGGTTGTGGTCGGCTGGTTGCGGGGGTGGATCACAATCAGCCTATGCAGTTTGAGTGCCAGATGGGGTTTCGAGTGGCCAGCATTGACTAAAGCCCAGCAACGCCAGGGTTGGATGGGTGCTCCACAGTGAGCCAGGAAGCAAGTCTGGCATTTGCGATATGGTAGAGCTATAACGTTCGTGGCCGACTGACTGGAGACGCCTAATGACCTGGAGCAGTTCCCCCTCAATTACCGATCGCCTGCTGGCTGCGCTGCCCTATATTTTGCCGATTACAGCGGGTTTACCCTACGGCATTCAGTTAATTAACCAGTTCCCTGTTTTTGGCTTTTTGCTGCTGCCCCTGGCCCCGCTGATTCAGCTTTACACCGGTCTTGAGCGCACCATTCCCTTGTTTGGGCTGATCGTGTTCTTTGCGCTGATTTTGCTGGTGGTGCGCAATGAAAGCATCAGCCGGTTCATTCGCTTCAACACCATGCAGGCCATTTTGCTGAGCTTCATTCTGGCGGTATGTGGTTTGATTTTGGGATTGCTGGATCCCAGTTTGTTTGGCCCGCTGTTGAACAATACCCTGGCCAACGTGCTGTTCCTAGGCATGCTGGTATCGGTAGGGTATTCCCTGGTACAAACCCTGCGGGGCGAGTACGCCGAGATTCCCACTATTTCTGACGCTGTTCACATGCAGGTGCGCTAGTCCAACATTGGACGAGAGGCTACCACATTCTCCAGGGCACCAATGCCTTCAATTTCAACCCGCACTTTGTCTCCAATGGTTAATGGCCCGACTCCAGCTGGGGTGCCGGTCAGTACGACATCACCCGGCAGCAAAGTCATAACTTCGCTGATGTAGGCCACAATTTGAGCCGCACTAAAAATCATGGTGTCGGTTGAGGCAGATTGAACTGGGTTGCTGTCGTTATTGAGGAAGGTTTGAAGCCGCGCGCCGGGGCTAATTTCGCGAACAATCCACGGCCCCAGGGGGCAGAATGAGTCAAAGCCCTTGGCCCGTGTCCATTGGCCATCCTGTTTTTGCAGGTCGCGGGCAGTCACATCATTGGCAATGGTGTAACCCCAGATTTTGCCTGGGGCCGCTTCGGGGGACAGTTGGGCGCAGCGTTCACCAATCACCAGGGCTAATTCCCCCTCATAGTCCACCTGGTGAGCCTGGGGCGGGTAATAAATGGGGGATCCTACCGAGGTCACTGCCGTAGACGGCTTAATAAAAATTAGCGGCTCTGGGGGCGCTGAGGTACCCATTTCAGCCGCGTGGTCGGCGTAGTTTTTACCCACAGCGACTATTTTTGACGGGGCGCAGGGAGCCAGGATTGTATACTGGCCAGGCTGTAGCTCAGACTCAGTGGGTTGACCTTGCAGCCAGGGAGGGGCATCAAGCACCTGTACCCGGCGGTCAGGGTTCAGCAGCCCGTAGTGGAGCTGACCAGTGTGAGACTGAACTCTAACGTAGCGCTGCGCCATAGAACCTGCCAAATCTTGATATAACTTGATATAATTGTAGACCCTTGTCTTTACGCTAATTGTCCGCTGGCATGGCCCAAGGCAGGTTGCCCTGGTTTGTAGCTAAGGCCATTTGTGTCGTGCCTCGGTGTGTAAAGGCCGTTTTGTCCATAAGGAGCTTTTATGAAATCATACATGTACGAAACCATGTACATTCTGCGTCCTGACATCAATGATGACGTGGTGGACGCCACAATCGGTAAATACCAAACTTTGCTTAAGGAGCAGGGTGCCGCCATTTTAGAAACCCAGCATCGCGGTAAGCGGCGGCTGGCCTACGAAATTGACCGTAACCGTGAAGGCATTTACATTCAAATGAACTACACTGGGCCGGGCAGTGCCGTGGCCCCTCTAGAGCGGGCGATGCGCCTGAGCGACGATGTCATTCGCTTCCTGACTGTTAAACAAGAAACCGATGCTCCCCTAGTGGCTGACGTAGTAGAAGACGTTGCCGTGGAGGTCGAACCGCCTGCTGTGGCTGTCGCTGCCGCTACCGAAGAAGAGTAGGTCTCGTTACATCAAACCCCGGCCAGTTGGCCGTTCCTAGTTCAGGATAGTTAGGCAATTTCGGAAAAAGAGTTTCCCCAAGTGTGGGTATCTTCTTTTTTGGAAATCTCGTTAATCAGCTAGGTCGGCTAAGTCCCAGCCCACTCCCGGTTGATCGCCACTCAACCCCTTTGCCCAGTGCCGGGCGAAGGGGTTGAGTGGTTTTGGGGTTATTAGGGATCACCACCAGCAAAAGAGACCACTATCGGCCCAAAAAAAGTGTGCCAGTTTGGGCGACAGGTGCTACATTTATCAGCAATTTCCTCTGTCTTGGGCTGAAGCGTAAGTCATAGCTTGCGACTCAGGCGGTTTGGCTTTGGGTTAAGTGTGCCTTAGTGCTCCGGCAGAGGGTTGTCTTGGATAAGGAGTAGTCTTGTGGCTCAGTCTCCGTACACAGATATAAATGAGCAGCAAGCCGAAATTGCTCGGCTTGAGGCCGAGTTGGAAATGCGCGATCAGCTTGTGCAGCAATTGTCGCAGGAGTTGTTTCGGCTGGTTAAGGGCAATGCCGGGTTTATGCCCAGCCCAGAGGTGTCAGAACATCATCAGGCCGAAGTTAGGGCGCTGCGGGAGCAGCTGCGGGGTGTAGAAAAGCAAATCGACTTTTACCAGGGGCAGCTAGAAGAGCGGGATACCGAGCTGCTGCAACTACGGCAAACGGTTCAGGAGCTAACGGATCGCTCTCGCATGTTGGAACAGGTGGTGCAGGAATTGCCCACCGTGTATCGGCAGAAATTTTCCGAGCGGCTGACTTTGGTGAAGCAGCGGGTAGCTGAGCTGCAGCGGGAAAATCGCCAGCTTCAGGCCGAGTTGCAGAGCGTTACCTATCGGTTAGCGATGCGCACGCGCCGGAGTCAGCGTCTAGAATTGCCCAGCCTCAACCAAACTGGCATGGAGGGAATTACGCTCCCCTCCTTTGGTCAGGCTAACCCGTCGGTCTCGGCGGCAAGCTAGTTAACCGCTGGGGTTGGGGTAGCCGGGGCTGCCTGCTGGGACAACTGCTCAGAGAGTTGAGCTGGCAGGGGACTTAAGCTACCGGTATACACCAGTGCCTGATGCAGAATAGCAACTACCTCAGCTCGGCTAGCGAGACGCTGAAGATCGAGCTTGTTGGTTTCAGGGTAGGCCGCAATTAAGCCAACGTCGAGGGCCGAAACCAGAAGTTTTTTGGCCCAGGCAGGCATCTGCTGGGCATCCTGGTAGGGCTTCAGTACGCTATCGGGATGGCGACTAGAGCGTAAGCTGAGGCCATTGGCGAGGGCCACAATTACCTGGAGTCGGGTAATGGTTTGGTCTGGTTTAAAGGTTTGGTCTGGGTAGCCCGTCAAAAATCCCATCTGTAGGGCCCGTTGAATACTTTGGTGAGCCCAGTGGTCGGTGGTGACATCTGGGTATGGCGTAGGTTCGGCCTGGTTAGCGAGAAGCGCTAAATCGAATAACTGCGCTAGTTGAGCTGCAAACTCAGCCCGTGTCATAGCCGCAGCGGGCCGAAAGGAGCCGTCTGGAAATCCTGCGACCAGCTGACGAGTGGCTAAATCGGTTAGTTTGGGGTTAATCCAGTGGTCTATGGGAACATCAGTGAATAGCGGTGCTGTTGATGCTTGCGGCGGCGGTGGCCAGGCTGACTGAGGAGCCAGGGGTTGAGGAATGACTGGCGGGGGCACCACCAGAGATGGGGTTTGATCGGCGGCTGTCCACCCTCTCAGCCTGGCCAGTGAAAAGGGATTCATTCTGGTTGTGCGGGCGGCAACGCCTTCAATAACCGTTGCCGTGGCGGAGGGCGGCAAGCTGGAAACCTGCGATCGCCCAATCCAACCGCCTATCCCTGCGGCCATTGCAATGACTACCCCAACAACCGCTAACTCAAACTTGATATGGGTTTTAAGGTGAGACAAGGGCGGCATGGAATCTCAGAGAAAAACGGGTCAGCTCAGGCTACCCTGAATAGAGTGACTTGGTTAAATAGTCCATGCCCATTATCATAGGCGTTGCCAGAGTATGAGGTACAGAGTCTCCATTTAAAGACCGACTTTGCTCAGATAGGAGCTGCTTGCTATGAAACAGCGAATGACTATCCTCGCCTGGGCTGTTGCTGCCGGAGCATTACTGGCGGGAGTTGCCTATGCCCTATTGCTGGGGCAACCCAATCGGGTGATGGCCACCCACGGAGAGGTACAGACAGACACCCAAGATCAACCGATATGGTACGTCTCCCAAGCTTCGATTTTGCTCAGTGGAGTTATTGCGCCGCTGTACTCTCTGCCATTGATGAAGCGGGCGATCGCCGCTTCTCCAGACTTTAATGCTAGCGACGTACCTGCCCTGGCCATCCTCAATGAACCGATTAAAACAACGGGGCTTGGGCCTATTCAAATTGGGATGACCACCGCCGCCGTAGCGGCAACCGGCCTGGCTCTGGAGCCTGTGGAAGGCGGTGATCAAGGGGAGTGCCGCTACTATCGCATTCAGGGCCACAGCGAGCCCATTGGCCTGATGGTAATTGACGACCGCATTTTGCGCATTGATGTATGGCCCGGCAGTTTGACCAAAACTCCCAGAGGGGCCAAGATTGGCTCTTCGGAGGCTGACCTGGTGCGCTTCTATGGCGATCAGCTAGAGGCGACGGCCAACCCCACTACCCTGGGCAAAACCATTATTTTCAAACCCAGGGATCCGGGCGAAGACCTGTACCGCCTGGTGTTTGAAACCGATGACCAGGGAAAGGTTGTCCAGTATCGGGCGGGGCAGTTTCCTTCGGTAACCTGGCCGGAAGGGTGCCTTTAGGCGGTCAGCGCTCCATATCAGCTAGACGTTTGGGCACGGCGGCGGTTAGCACCTCACATCCCGTTTCTGTCACTAAAACATCGTCTTCAATGCGAATGCCAATGCCGCGCCAGCGATCGTCAATGGGGGGCTGGCCTTCGACGGGTTCGTAGGTAGGGGAAATATAAATCCCCGGTTCTACCGTGACAACATTGCCTACCTGGAAGGGCTTCCAGGTTTTATCGGCATTGCGCAAGATCCCGGCATCGTGGACATCCAGACCCAGAAAATGCCCGGTGCCATGCATGAAAAAGGCTTTGTGCTTTTTTTCCTCAATCAGCGTATCCACGTCACCCTGGAGTAAGCCCAGTTCCACCATGCCCTCGGTGAGGGTACGGGTGGCGGCGTCGTGGAACTCATTAAAGGGCGCACCGGGTTTAACGGCGGCGATGGCCCGCAACTGCGCTTCTAGCACTAGCTCGTAGAGAATTCGCTGTTCAGGGGTAAATTTGCCGCCGACCGGGAAGGTGCGGGTGATGTCGGCATTGTAGTAGTCGTAGGCGCAGCCAGCATCAATCAGCAACAGATCCCCGCTCTGCATCTGGCGGGTGTTCTCAATGTAGTGAAGAATGCAGGCGTTAACTCCAGAGGCCACGATGGTGGGGTAGGCTGGCCCCAGTGACCCCTCCATGCGAAAAATGTGCTCCATCTCGGCCTGAATTTCGTACTCATAGCGGCCCGGACGGGCAATGTCACGGGCATAGTTATGAGCCTTAGCGGAGATGGCGATCGCCCGCCGCAGCCGTTCCAGTTCTGCCGGGGCTTTGACCCGTCGTAGCTCCTGCATCAGCAGAATGGCATCCTCAATGGCCACTGGCCCCGTGCCGCGCTTGTGATAAGTGGACAACAGCTTTTGCCAGTGACGCAGGATTTTATCGTTCAAGGCCTGATCATGACCAAAGTGGTAGTAAAGGCGGTCGGCTTTCTCCAGATACTTGGGCAAATGCTCATCCAGTTCGGCAATGGGGTAAACCTCGTCCGCTCCATACAGTTCCTTGGCCTGTTCTACCCCAACTCGGTAGCCTGACCAGGTTTCCTTCTCCTTATCCTTAGGCCGCACAAACAGCACAAAGCGATGTTCCTCGTGGTGAGGAGCCAGCACCACTATGGCCTCAGGCTCGTTAAACCCGGTCAGGTAGTAGAAATTGCTGTCTTGCCGAAAGGGGTGCTCCACATCGTTGTGCATAATGGTCGTGGGTGCACTGGCAAAGATAGCCGTACCACCCCCAATTAACCCCATTACCCGCTGGCGACGCTGATTGTACAAACTTGGCATAGGTGCCGCTCAAACCCAGAACCGATAACTTTACTCAATGTACCGCAGGGCGACAAAACCTGCTCTTAAACCAGGCTGGCCAACAACAAGCCGAACTACCGACTCTCAGCTAGCCTAGTTTTCGCGATGATGTCACCTTGGCAGAGCCACTACTCCGTTCACGGCATTCCGTTCACCGTTTCTAACCGGTTAGCCCCGTCCTGGATGACGGGTTTTAATGATTTTGGCTGGTACTCCCACCGCTACAGAATAAGCTGGCAAATCTTTAGTGACGACAGCGCCAGCACCCACCACGCTGCCGTGGCCAATATTGACGCCATCCATAACTTTGACGCCTGCGCCAATCCAGCAGTCGTCTTCAATCTTAATCCCTTCGTAGGTATGCCCCTGTTCACAAATAGGCCGATGGGGATCTTGAAACACGTGGTTATTGGCCAAAATGCCTACGTAGGGGCCCAGCAAACAGTTCTTGCCAATGGCAATACTTTGACCAGATAGATAGCTAAATGGGCCAATGTAGGTGTTTTCACCAATGCTAACCTGACCACTTTTGCCCTCAGGGGCATGAACCCGAATTTCCACATGCTGGCTAACAATAACCCGATCTTTCAAGCAAATTCGAGAGGCTAGCCCAAGATTCAAGAAGCGCACAAAGCTTTCAATACGAACCTTTGTGCCAAGGGCAATATGACTGGGATTATGGAAAAAAACTCCCGGAGCAATCTCAGACTTTTGCTTGATTTCCGACAGGATAAAACGGTAGAAAAAATAGCGAAGAGATGTCCCAATAAAAAAAGGAACCTTACTTAAGGTTGCTATCACAAGTTTGTCCCGAAACCCTCTGCAGCCGTCTCCAAAGCGTTTCCAAGATATCTTTGAGAGAGTGACATCCATGACTCTAGTATCCAGGTAACGTTGTACTCGGACGAATTCTGTGTGTCAGCGCTTAATAATGCGGCTTCATCAACACACAACTCAACGGCACTCACCTGATGGATTACGTAACCCCAAGCATTTCAATCGCTCAGGGATCCGACAAACTCTCGCTGCATCCTATGCTCTGTGTATTGTAAGGTATCAACGTTACGATTTCGTAAAGTCCACTCCTAGATTTTGCACCAAGCTGCAATCTTTCTGAAGCCGGTGAAGTTCATGGGTTGCCATAAACCCTTGATTTCCAGACGATAGCCCGTACCTCACGCGGCCAAGAAGCGCGGTAAGGGGAACGCGCAAACGGCTGGCTGAAACGTCAAGCAATCAGATTCAAGCAATCAGATTCAAGCAATCAGATTCAAGCAATCAGATTCAAGCGATTGGATATTGATAGACCTGAATCCGCATGCCGTTGGAGGGCAGATCGCCAGGGCGAATGGACAATGAACCGCTGGGGGCACGGGTGATGGGAGTACCCTGCATCAGAGCCAGGAAGTCATCCAGGGGCTTTAGGCCGCAGGTGTCGCTGGCGGCGGTGGTCAGGTAGTGGGTAGGGATGACGATTTTAGGCTTTAGCACCTGGATGGCCTGCACCGCCTCGGTGGGAGTATAAACCTTGGGGCCGCCCCCTATCGGCACCAGCATGATATCGGGGCGACCCAGCAAAATTTGATCTTCCACCCGTAGGGGAGCCGCGGCTCCGCCCATATGAACGATGTTAATGCCGCCTTGAGGCCACTTCCAAACGGTATTGTTGCCGAAGCGTCGCCCTCCCTCGCGATCGTGGGGAGTGAGAATGCCCTGGATGCGAAGATCCTCAAAGTCGTAGACGCCGGGTTCAGCCAGCACTCGTGGTTCGCCGGGCAGTTCGTTCAGGTAGCCCTCATCAAACAGGCGACTGCTGATCATGACAATGTCAGCGGGCACGGCAGGAGAGGGAAACCCAGCCGTGCAGCCAATGCGGCGAAAGGGATTGACCAAAATTTGTCGCCCCCCGCCGGTGAAGAGAAAGGCGGTATGCCCCAGACTGCGAATGGTTAAACGGTCGGTTTGGGCCTGAGCTTTAGCACGCCCCAGAACGCCCACGCCCGCTGCTGCGGCCAAACCAGAACTTGCATAGGCTAATAGTTGTCGCCGTCTCATGATGTTGCGCACTCCCACACGTCAGTTGCCCTAGATAGTTTAGTGTAGAGCAGGACATCCACAGCCAGACAACGGATTTGAGCCAGTCCATCTCACTGGCTGACAGGCAACGGCAGCCAACAAACCCTAGGAGGTCGCCATTGAGGTTTTGGGACGGGCAAAAA